>WRER01000001.1 GCA_009779205.1 Methanobacteriota archaeon
AGATGGTGATGTTTTTCTTTTTGGCTCATTATTCCACTGTTACACTTTTTGCTAAATTTCGCGGTTTGTCAATGTCACGTTCAAGTTTTGCTGCAATATGATATGCCAGTAATTGCAGGGCAACACTTGTTGTAAAGATGTCAATCATTGTCCCTTCTGGCTTAATTGGAATAATGTGATCAGCAAGTTCAATAAGCTCTGGGGATCGAGGATCACCAAGTACAATAAGTGGTGTGCCTCTGGCCTTCATCTCTTTTAAATTGCCTATCATCACCGCATAGGTTGACCCTGGCAGACAGACCGCAACCACCGGAGTTTTGCTGGATAACAGAGCAAAGGGACCATGTTTTAACTCTCCTGCTGCATATGCTTCTGCATGGATATATGATATTTCTTTGAGCTTTAATGCACCTTCCATAACAATAGGATAAAAAACGCCTCTTCCCACGTAAAACATATGTTCTGCATCCATGCAAAGATCAACCGCCGTGTCAAAAGAGAGTGAAAGTACGGGAACAATCGCCTGATGAACCCGTGTGAGTTCATTATTAAAATCTTCGTTATGCAGGCAGTTTACAATCTGCAGCAGCACACCAAGCTGTGCAATAAATGATTTTGTTGCTGCAACACTGATTTCAGGGCCAGCATGCATCAAAAGAGTGTGATCCGCTTCACGGGTGATGGAGCTTCCAAGCACGTTTGTAATGGCTACAGATTCTGCATTAAAGCAGCGTCCTCGCTTCACTGCTGCAACAGTATCGGCAGTCTCTCCTGACTGAGAAATGGCTAAAAGAAGGCCATGCACTGGAGATGTAGCATATTTAAATTCAGAACCAATCTCAAGGCGAACGAGTTTACTGGTGGCCTCTTCAAGCATATAGGAAAAGATCATGCCTGCATGATATGATGTCCCACAGGCAACCACCGTTATGCATTGTGTGTCTTTAAGGGATTTTGGTAGAGTATCTGGCGTTATAGAACGAATCGACCGATACAGTGCTTCTGGTTCCTCGTAGATCTCTTTAAGCATATAATGAGGATATCCACCTTTTTTTACCTGCTGAGGAGAAAGTGTCAGTGTTGTTATATTGTACGGAACACCTGTTTTGTTTCCTCCTCGTTTGTGAACATAATACCCAGTCTGATTTATGTGAATGATATCTCCATCATCAGGGTAGATAACCTGATCAGTGTACTCGATTATCGGGAGCATATCAGATGCAAACAAGAACTCGCCGTCACCAAGCCCAAGTACTAAGGGGCTTTTGCATCGAACAGCAACAATCTCATTTGTGCCTTGTGCAAGTGCTAGAATGGCATAAGAGCCAATAATCATGTCCGTGACAATCTCTACGGCCTCTACCAGTGTTTTACGTCCTTGGTTCTGTTTTGGATACATCACATCTTCTATAAGATGAGCAATGACTTCACTGTCCGTTTCAGAAGAAAACACATGGCCGTCAGAGATGAGTTTCTCCTTGAGAGTATGGTAATTTTCAATGATGCCATTATGCACAATAGCAATGGTTTTTGTGCAGTCAGAGTGTGGATGAGCATTTATATCAGATGGAGGACCATGAGTAGCCCATCTGGTATGTCCAATGCCGACAGTTCCTCTGTTTTCTGCATCTTCTGCACCACAAATAATGCTTTGTTTGACATCTGAAATCCTTCCAACTCGTTTCATTATAGTAAGATCAGTTACGGTGTCTATTGCAATGCCAAATGAATCATATCCACGATATTCTAAAAGTAAGAGTCCCTGCATCAAAACCTGTGCAGCATCACGAAAGCCAGCATATCCAATGATGCCACACATTATCGCACCTGCACCTGGTTTTCAATTATGCAAGAAGACAGATTCAATCCAATGCCAAGATCTGCTTCTGCACCGATGATCGTGTGTGACAGGGTGCTACATGAACCAATATGTGTCCCTGCACCAACAATGACACCAAACTGAGTATCAACCAGTTCACCCTGAGGCATTTTAAGAGCTCCGATCCCTTCAACCATTCTGACTGATGCTCCCATTCTGACATTTTCTCCAATAACAGAATCTGAAATGCAGCACTGCTCCGAAATGATGACATCTTCCATCATAAGGGAATTTGAAACTGATGTAAATGGACTGATATAACTTCGTGCGCCGATACTGCATCCTGAACCAATGGAAATGTGAGATGCCAGTGTCACGTCATGGCCGATATATACTGGTCCTCGAATATGGGTATATGGCCCGATCTTGACACCTGGTTCGAGGTACACAGCTCCTTCAATGACAGCATGGGAACTGATCTGCCCGTTTTTTACTGCTATTATCTGTGAGAGCAATAAGTCATTTAATCCAAGCAGGTGCCATGGCCAGATGGCATCTCCCCATTCAGAGGTGTATACCGCAGTAAATGGGACATGAGAAAGCGTAGCTTCCAAAAAATCAGTTATATCGTACCCGTACGAAGGAATCAAAGCACATAAGTCATGAGAAATATGGTAGGCACCACAACTAATTGTCATGCTTGTTGCATGTTTTGGTTTTTCATGAATTGCTACGATCTGTTCTTCTTTTATAGTCAATATCCCATATTGCGTTGAATCTTTGCTGCGTGTCACCAATATTGCATTTGTGTGGTGCATGAGATCCATGATCGAGCTCACTGAGATATAATTGTCTCCTGGAAGAATGAGCAGATCACCAGTTACAAAAGGAAGTGCGGCAGCAACTGCATCAGCAGTTCCAAGTTGTGTTTTTTGGTGCACTACCTTAATATCATTGTACTGAGCGAGATATCTCATGACCATTTCAGAGCGATATCCGACAACTACAATGATATCATGCACTTCTGCTGCATGCAATGATGCAATGACATGCCCCAGAATTGGTTTTCCTGCTACTGGAAGCAGTGCCTTTGGGCGATTTTGAGTAAGCGGGCGAAGGCGGCTTCCTTCCCCTGCTGCAAGAATGATTGCCTGCATTGTTTTACCTGGTCTCCATCATGTTCTATAAATGATCTATTCCCTATACATTGATTTATCACCGATATCACCCTGTATTCGTGATCCTGGTGCAAAAGCACAGTTGTTTCCTATACGCGAACCAACATTTACTGAGCAGTTTATTCCAAACAGCACATTGTCTCCAATAACTGCACCAAATTTTTTACGTCCTGTATCTATTTTTCCCACTTTTATCGATGATTTGTCATGGCGGAGGTTGGCAACAATTGTCCCTGCACCAAAGTTACATCCAGAACCAATAACAGTATCTCCTATATAGTTAAAATGGGGAAGGTTTGTGTTTGGAAAAACAATTGAGTTTTTAATCTCTGTGCTATGCCCTATGTGGCAATTATCTCCAATCGCTGTTGCCCCCCTTATATAGGTATGAGGACCGATTTTAACATTATTTCCAATGATACATGGACCTTCAATGTAGGTTCCTGACTTTATGATGGTTCCTGAACCAATAATAATTGTTCCATGCAACCAAACTCCCTCTTCGATAATAGCTCCCTGTGCAATGTTTTGATCGCAGCCGTTGTTTTTTTCTTCCTTAGTCAAAGCATGTTCAAGCAAGGATGCATTTGCATCCAAAAGATCCCAGGGAGAACCGAGATCTCTCCAATTTTCCATATATACTGCCCGCAATGTCTGTGAAGAGATAGCAGGTATTAATGCATCCACAAGCTCAAGTTCTCCTCGGGGAGAGGGGATAATATGGGAGAGCTGTTCGAAAATATCTGGATTAAAGTGGTACACACCACAGTTGATCAGTGATGAAGAAGAATTTTTTGATTTTTCTTCAAATGAAGTAACATAAAGAGAAGGAGTAGTACTGTCACGGTGCTCTTCAACCGTAACGACACCATATTTACTTGGATCTGAAACAGGACAGATGCCAAGTGTTGGAGCAGGAGACTGCCAGATCTTTTTGATATCCTGATCTGACAGAAGCATGTCTCCGTTTACCATCAAAAAGGATCCATGAACATGTGGTTTTGCAGTGAGTAATGCATCTGCTGTTCCTGCCTGGAGGGCTTGGCGAGCATATTGTATGGTAACACCAAATTCTTTTCCATCTTTGAAATGATCGCGAATGGCATGCTCTTGATAGCCAACAACGATAATAAACTCATGTATTCCGCTGTCCCTGACAGAGCATAAAAGATGTTCAAGCATCGGGCGATTTTTAATGGGTATCATTACTTTTGGCCGTGAGCCGGTAAGAGGACGCATTCGTGTACCTTCACCAGCTGCAAGTATAACACACTGTTTTGGAGGGAGGGAAACGTATGAGTGCAAAGGCTGTGCTGAGGGTTCTTCTTTACTGTTTGAATCCTGTTGATATGGAAATTGTGTCATTTTTAATGAATTATTGATGGATTACTGCATATTTTGCAGAAGCAATGCGTTCATGTCCCTGTGCGAGAAGGTCTTTTGCTGTTTTCATGTCTCTTCCTTCGGCAGTGATGCGAATCTTTGGCTCTGTTCCACTGGCACGAATAAGACACCAACCATCCTCTGTTTCAAACCGTATGCCATCGGTAGAAGATGCCGCACCAAGGGAAAGCATAATCTCATGATGATGCTTGATGTGAAATGATTCACGAAGGAGTGGATATCTGGGTATTGCATCAATTTCTTTTGAGAGTTTTGTCTCTGATGCAATCTCTGCAAGCAAGCAGGCTGCATGGGGGCCATCAGGGCAGTATGAAAGTTCAGGAAAGATCCAGGCGCCAGATGGTTCTCCGCCAAGTGTTCCTCCCTTTCGCAGTTCCTGTGAGACATGGGCATCGCCAACAGGGGTTCTTCGAACCTCCATGTGCTCTTCCAGAACCATAGAGGCGTCATATGTTGTGACAATCTGTTTTGCATCAAGATATTTGGCAAATAAAAGTAAAAGCTGATCCCCTGGAATATATCTGCCTCTGTCATCAAATGCCATGAGGCGATCGGCATCTCCGTCGTGGATTAATGCTGCCTGTGCCTGTGTGGCTTTTATGAGGTTTGGTATGTATGGAAGGTTTGATTCCAATGGTTCAGAGGGACGGGCAAATAGATAGTTGGGCTGTGCATTAATGGTGTGCAGATGTGCCCCTGCTTTAGTCAGTAGGGCTGGTGAAATACTACATCCTGCTCCGTTTCCACAGTCCAAAATAAGAGGGATGTTTTCTGCTACATCTGGGCAAAGATGCAGGATGCGCTCCATATGCATGGTTACGGCATCGATCTCATATTTTGTTGCCTGTTCTTTCCATGTCCCATATCGATTGTTCTCTTCACTGTTCTCCTCGCTCCATTCAGTGAGCAATGCTTCTATCTGCTGTTGTGAACCGGTGGAGATCGAGGAACCATCTTTTGTGAATAGTTTAATTCCATTATCTGGTTCTGGATTGTGAGAAGCAGTTATCATACAGCTTGCAGCATGGTCTTTTCCTGCATATGCAACGGTCGGGGTTGGCACAAGTCCTGCATATGCAACAGATACATTATTTGAGAGACAACCACTGGCAAAGGCTTCACAAAGAAGTGATCCGGTTTTTCGAGAGTCATGTCCTAATACAATGCTATTTCCAGAACCTGCCAGACGGGCTGCTGCTGCTCCAACCCGCATGCTGAGCAGAGGAAATGTATCATCATAAGTGCGTCTGATTCCAGATGAGCCAAATAACATATCAATTTCACTTTTTATATTAGCTATTCGTGTGTGATATTCTTTTTTGCACTTATTGCTTTATGTAGGCATTCTTTTGGTACCATATTTGCAACTGCGTTTTTGTGTTCAATTCCAGGGAAGCTTTCTTCCCTGTACTTCTTGATTATCAATTCGACGTGTTTTTTACATATATCGAGAATTTTCAGCAATATATACAGGTTTCTTACCTTCCTGACTCAATCTGACGATACTTTTTTTAAGTAGAAATTGCTGGTACTTCTTCGTGATTCACTCTTGTAATCACTATCTACTCACCTTTTTCCCCATTCCTATCAAATATGTACCCACATAATGCCTCATAAAAAAATACCCTATGGTCATCAATACATCGATGATGATGACATCCAGGCTGTCACTGCCGTACTCCAATCAGACTGGCTCACTCAGGGCCCTCTTATCGAACAATTTGAAGAAGCAGTTGCTGCGTACTGTCATGCAAAATACGCAGTCTGTGTAAACAGTGCAACGAGCGCACTCCATATTGCATGCAAAGCTGCCGGCCTCTCTCCTGGGCATACTCTTTGGACCTCTCCAAATACCTTTGTCGCTTCTGCGAACTGTGCCTGCTACTGTGGGGCAGACCCTGACTTTGTAGACATCGACCCCGAGACCTACAATCTCTCTCCATTTGCTCTCGAACGAAAGCTCACACAAAGTAAACCTCCAAAAGTGCTCATTCCTGTTCATTTTGCAGGACAATCCTGTGACATGCAGATCATACGACACCTCATGCCAGAAAGAACTGTCATCATTGAGGATGCCTCACATGCAATCGGGGGAAAATATCAAGGAAATCCTATTGGATGCTGTCAATATTCTGATATGACAGTATTCAGTTTTCATCCTGTGAAGATTATCACCAGCGCTGAAGGAGGCATGGTACTTACAAACAACAAGGAATATTATGAAAAACTAAAACAATATCGAAGCCATGGAATCATAAAAACCTCTTCTCCAGATCCATGGATGTATGAACAGATCGAACTCGGCTGGAACTATCGTATGCCAGATATTCTCGCAGCTCTCGGATTAAGCCAACTCCAAAAGATCGACATGTTCGTAAAAGAACGAAACAGGCTCGCAAGGCGTTATCATGTGCTCCTATCTTCTCTCCCTGTAATCTGCCCTTCTGTTTCAAAAGATACATACTCATCATGGCATCTCTATGTTATCTGGGTTGATCCATCCATACGCCGTAGCCTCTATGACTATCTTCATGAACATGGAATTGGAGTAAATGTGCACTATATTCCTGTTCACACCCAGCCCTACTATCAACAGCGTGGATTCCAAATTGGCCAGTACCCAAACGCGGAAACATACTATGCTGGTGCGATTACCCTTCCACTCTATTGTGGTCTATCCGATGCCGAACAAAACTACATCGTATCGACACTTAAAACAGGGCTTGAACTCGCACAGATATAAACGATCTTTTTCATCTCGCACACGATGAAAAAAGTAACTGTATAATTATTCAGGAATACTGGGCAAACATACAGAGCAAATGTTACCAGCGATCCTACGATTCATTGTTCTGAAAGATCATTTCTCGTAGACTTGCGTCTGAAAGCCAGGCTGTGTTATTGTCACTGGAGTATCTAAAACCTTCTGGTAAAGAAAAAGTACAGTCATCAGTTCTCCATAGTGATAATTCAGGTATGATTTCATAGTGAGTGTCATACTCAACAGTGTGTCTTGCTTCATCTTCAGTGATCAGGACCTCATGGAGTTTTTCACCTGGACGCATTCCAATGACGTTCCATGTGCTATCTGGCGCAATTGCACGAGCGAGATCGGTTACACGCATGGATGGTATTTTTGGGATGAAGATCTCTCCACCTTTCATCCTTTCAAGTGATTGGATGACGAACTGGACTCCTTGTTCAAGTGTCAGCCAGAAGCGTGTCATACGCTCATCTGTAATTGTGATTGTTCCTGATTTTGCTTGTTCAATGAAGAGGGGCACAACGCTCCCTCGGCTTCCAACAACGTTTCCATACCTGACACAGGAGATCTTCGTCCGTTTGCCTGTGTTTGATCTTGTATACACATTCCCTTGAACCAGAAGTTTTTCCATGACCATCTTTGTTGCCCCATACAGGTTGACAGGGTGCACAGCTTTGTCTGTACTCAGAGCAAGGACATATTCAATTCCTTCGTTAATTGAGGCGTTGATGAGGTTCGTAGCTCCTTGGATATTTGTTCGCACTGCTTCTATTGGATTATATTCACAGATTGGGACGTGTTTTAATGCTGCAGCATGAATGACAATATCTACCCCTTGCATGGCACGAGCCAGGCGTCGTTCATCGCGAATGTCTCCAATAAAAAAGCGAAGGCGCTTGTCATTGAAGTCTTGCTCCATCTGGTACTGCAAGAACTCTGATCTTGAGTAGATACGGATTGATGTTGGATTGTGATGGGTAAGAACATATCGTGTGAACATCTGCCCAAATGAGCCAGTTCCCCCTGTTAACAGGATATTTTTTCCGTCAAGTATTGAAGTCATGATATCTCTTGAAAAGTAGTTGGTTGTATTATTTGCAGCTTCAAGATAAAGGGTATTTGTATTGGTTGTTGTTATGTGTGTTTTGCTCTGTATTCTTTGTCTGCTTCCAATG
This sequence comes from Methanobacteriota archaeon, assembly GCA_009779205.1. Taxonomy (GTDB): domain Archaea; phylum Halobacteriota; class Methanomicrobia; order Methanomicrobiales; family Methanospirillaceae; genus Methanofilum. The sequence goes on from WRER01000001.1 coordinate 8,341, forward strand.
ACTTTTTGAGCCCCTCATTTCTCTGGATATGTGAGTTAATTACTAAAATTTGGAATAAAATGTGCATTGAAAAGAACTAAATAATCTACAGAGAGAATAATGGATAAAAGGAGTAGACATCAAAGGATCGGTTATGCAATGTGAAAAAGCGTTTCTTTCTTTTGATTATATGATATTTTCATTCTGTGTTGTTTTTATAATATATGATGTCTGTCTTTTCAAATAGGTGCATATGGACACTATCTCTCCACTTTCAAAGAAAAAATCTCTTGATATCTTTTTTCGTGAGCACAACATTTCCAAATATGTCCTTGGAACTGCCCAATTAGGTCAGTCATATGGTATCGCGAACAGGGATGGAGTTCCTGATCGTGACCGATCACGGGCAATTGTGATGAATGCATGGGGGGCTGGTGCAAGATGTTTCGATACTGCACAAGGATATGGAAGAAGTGAAGCTGTGTTGGGGCAGGCTCTGTCTGATAGTGGCATCTCTCATGATACTCTGGTTATTACGAAGCTTCGTTCTGATCATGATCCAAGCTCTCCTGAGTGGGTAGCTTCCTCCGTGATGGATTCGCTGCAATATCTCAACATTACATCTCTATTTGGTGTTATGTTGCATCGATATGATTGGATTCAGTACCTTGATGGGACTCTTGGAGATGAGCTTCGTCAATTACGTGATCAAGGGCTCATACGCTATCTTGGAATTTCAGTGTATACCGTAGAAGAAGTGGTAACTGCTCTCGAACATCCTGATGTTGATATTGTACAGGCACCGTGCAATCTATGGAACCCTGAGCTCTATCTTGATGAAATTTTCTAATATGCTGTGCGTCTTGAAAAATGCGTATTTGTCAGGAGTATTTATTTACAAGGACTATTGTTAATGAATCCTTCTGATGTTGCAATAAGGCTTCCGCATGCAGAGAAAGCAAGTGAAGTGTGGCATGCTATTTGTACCGGGTACGGTTGTACTCCTGAAGACCTTTGTATGAGGTTTGTAGCAGCTTTGCCTGCACCAATAGTGATTGGAGCTGATAATGAGGTGCAAGCAGCTAAAAATGGAAAAATTACAGATGTGAAGCCACTTACACGCAAGGAAATTGAAATGATATATGAAGAAATGCGACTATATTTGTTCAATGAGATAATCAATCCGTCGTTGTGGTGATGAATAAACATGGTTTTAACATTAGGAATTATTGGACTTAGTGATGAAAATGGTCATCCATACTCTTGGAGTGCGATTATCAATGGATACAATTATGAGGAGATGAGGAGATGTGAATTTCCAGTTATACCTGAGTATTTGGAAAAACAAAAATATCCTGAGGATTTCATATCCGGAGCACAGGTTACTCATATCTGGACGCAAGATCTCGCTCTTTCACAGAAAATTTCAGCATGTTCAAAGATTCCATATATTGTTCAACATATGGAAGACCTAATTGGAAAAGTAGATGGAGTTTTATTAGCTCGTGATGATGCAGAGAATCACTATTCAATGGCAAAGCCGTTCATTGAAGCTGGGCTTCCAATTTACATCGATAAACCACTTTCTCTTTCTGTTGAAGAAGCAAAAAAAATATTTAATCTGCAGAAGTATCCTGGGCAGATTTTTTCATGTTCTGCGTTGGCATATAGTAAAGAAATAGAAGGTATCACCCCAATAAGCATGATACACGGGGAAGTTCCGAAGTATTGGGATACGTATGCAATTCATGTAATTGATCCTGCGCTTCGAATTGCAGGAAAAATGGCAGATAAGATTACATATTTTGAGAAAAATAAATCTTTTATTTCAGTTACATGGAGTAGTGGGCTTATCACCTCATTCGTTGCTACGGGCAAATCATTTGGAGAGATATATCTTATTGTTGATGGAGTTAAAATAACGTTTCAAGACACGTTTTATGCATTTAAACATGCACTTCTCGCATTTATACAGAGTATTAAGAATCGGACTACACCCATCCCAAGTGAGCTCACATTAAAGGGAATAGATATTATAGAACGTGGAAAAATCACATAAATTAGGGAATATCATATGAATATTTTGATAACGGGAGGTACTGGAAAAGTTGGTTCTCAGCTCATTCAGCATTTGTCAAAGGAGCACCAAATTTTATCTACCAGTCGAAGGCATAAAGAACTCGAATCCGCAACCTTTCCAGAAAATGTACGGGTTATATCTGTCGATCTGGAGCATGAAAATTCTGCGAATGAGATAAAGAAACAGGCAGATGACTTACACTTCAATGTAGATGTGTTGATTCATAGTGCACGTAACCGTGACTATGTACAGCCAGTTCATGGTATGATATCACGAGAGAGATGGATTGGAGAATATGTGTTGGATGTCGTTGTTCCATACGAACTATCTATGGTTTTTCGAGAGCAGTTGAAAAAAATCATTTTGATATCATCCATTTATGGAATTGTAGCTCAAAATCCAAATATTTATGAAAATTATTCTGAAAATGCCTTATTGAATTATAACGCTGCAAAAGCAGCTGAAATTAACTTGACTAAAAATCTTGCTGTTTTATTGCGAAAAGATGGTATAACAGTCAATTGCATCTCATATGGAGGTATTGAAGGTAGAGTCGATTCGAAATTTATGGCACAGTATAATAAACAGTGTCCATTAGGTAGAATGATGCATGAAGATGAAGTTGCTCATGCAGTTGATTTTTTGGCTTCAGGCAAATCAACATATATGACTGGTCATAACCTTGTCGTTGATGGAGGGTGGACGATATGGTGAAAAAGAGTGTCATTGCAATTATTCCAGCCAGAGGTGGAAGTAAGCGAATCCCTCAAAAGAATATTGTTCCATTTCATGGCAAGCCAATGATTGCGTATACCATCCAAGCCGCAATTCAATCGCAACTCTTTGAAAAAGTACTTGTAAGTACTGATTCTGAAGACATTGCTGGGATATCTAGAAATTTTGGTGCAGATGTCCCTTTTTTGAGAACTTCAAAAAATGATGATTTTTCTGGAGCGAGTGAAGCTACATTATTTGCTCTTGGACAAGCAGAGGAACATTGGCATACAACATTTGATGTTGTGGTGCAGCTTATGGCAAATTGTCCGATTCGTGATGCTGATGACATTGTGTCTGCATTTACACATTTCAACCAGAATGAACACCTTTCACAGATTAGTTGCTTTAAATTTGGATTCATGAATCCTTGGTGGGCATTTAAAAAGAATTCTCAAGATGGTGGAGAATTTCTTTTTCCTGATGTATTTGGAAAGCGCTCTCAGGATAATGAAGAGTTGTTTTGTCCAACAGGAGCAATATGGGCTATAAAGGGAGTTTATTTGAAAGAAACCTGCTCGTTTTATTCATTTGCAACGACATACTTCGAACTTGACTGGAAGTCGGCGGTTGATATAGATACCTATGATGACTTGGAGTTTGCGCAGGCAGTATATGCGATGAAGTATGGTCTATTATAGGCAACTGTATTATTTGACTACTTTTCTAACTAAAATGAACGGCTCTGCGAACTCAAGACCAACTCTATTTCCATAGTACTTTGCAATGGTAATTATGCTCTCAAACGAACGGGGATGTGGATACTTACGCATCTCAGATGTATAATATGCCAATGCTTCTATTTTCTTTTCAATTCCAGTAGAAATATCAACATACACATTTGGAGAAAATTGAGCTAGTACATTGCCATCAACCCAGTCTGTAGATGATGGGATGTAAAAAGAGTAGATGTCTGGGATATTCATATCAGGCTGTGGCCTGCAGGCTGTCATAACAGCTTGAAAGGTGAGGCGATGATCGACATTGAGATCATGCCCATAATGAGTGAAAATGATATCTGGTTTGAAATCTGTAATTGTTTTTTCAATGATATGAACGATTTTTAAGAGAGGAATTGAATCAAATTGATTATCAGGCAGATCATGGAATGAAATATCTGTTATACCAATACACTGATTTGCACGTATTCCATCTTCTTTGAGTTTTGCCAGAGCTGCCTTATTGCAATCTTCACCACGTGATGTCATCCCTTCGCCAAGAATGAGACTTTTTCCCTCCCATCCCATGGTAATAAGTTGGAATGCATACGCCCCACATCCAAGGAGTTCATCATCTGGATGTGCTGCAATGATGAGAAATTTTTGTTGCATCATTGCTTTGTAGCTATGACATGCCATTCGGCATGGACGTAATAGTCAGGAGTAATTTCTTCACTGATTTCAATATGTTTAATGCTTTCTATATTGAACCCATTTTTTAACGCGTGATATATCTCTTTTTTACTCCATCCATAAATGGATGTCATATTTGAAATTCCTCTCTTCATGTTAATAGACAGTCCATCTTCTCGAAATTCCCCTGAAACACACATACCATGTCGATCACTATATGGGGTGAAAAGAAATTTCCCTTCTGGCAAAAGAATTTCTTTAATTGAATTAATATGCGTGCGTGCCAAATGAAATGGAACACAACTCAGTGCTGCTCTATCTATAACGATATCAAATGTACGTTCCATATGTTGAATTTGTTCAAATCCTCCTTCGATAAACTTCCCTGAGAGGCATTCCTCATCAAATCGTTTTTGGGCATATTCAATTGCCGATTGGCTACTATCTAACCCTGTTACGGAAAAACCTTCACGTGCACAGAACCATAGGTTATTTCCTGCTCCACATCCAACCTCGAGAATTTCTATTTCTGCTCTTTTTTTCTCCCTTGGATAGTTATTGAATACAAAACTTACAACAAAATCAAAAGGATATCTATTAAGTTGTGCTCCCTCTGAGTAAATTCCTTCCCAAAATGCTTCATCTCTCTCCATGCTGTTTCTTCCATTAACATTAATAAATTTTTAAAATTCTTTTAAATGTGGTCATGTATCTTTAAAGTCATCATACATTAACTTTTCTCCTTTTGCAACATCTCTACAACATTTCATCCCAATAATATTTTCGCCTTCTTTTGGTGGAATACCATCCCCAGGTCTTTGGAAAGCGATTGAGGATGAAGTAATTATGTCTCCTTTTTTAATTTCTTTCACAGTAACAATACTCCTTCTCCCAATTGTTCGGTTTCCTTTTTCTTTCGATGTAGGTTCTACAATCCCTGTTCCAATCATTTTCTCTGCACGACGAACTTGTGACACTAATTCCGCTAGCTCAGAAGGATCTGCTGAGAACCAGTGATCTGGACCTTGTAAATTATGATCTAATGTGAAATGTTTTTCAATCACATTTGCTCCCATCACTGTTGCCACTACTGCAGCTGTATGTCCAACTGTGTGATCTGAAAATCCAACTATGACTGAAAATGCTTGGTTAATTGTTTTCATTTTTTGCATAAGCACTTCTTCGTCGTCTGCGGGGTATGAAGATACACAATGAAGGATTATTAATTGCTGATTCCCTACTTTTCTTACAATAGTTTGAAAAGCATCTTCTATCTCACTAATATATGCCATTCCTGCCGATATTATTAGGGGGATTCCTTTTTTTGCGTAGTATTCGAGAAGTTTTAGGTTTGTAAGATCATCAGCACCAACTTTGATAAGTGGCACTTTTGCTATTGACAAGATAAAATCAAGGTCTGATGGATTCTGCGGTGTCACGAAAAAATCAATATCTTGCTTCTGGCAGAACTCAAATAGCTCTTTCCATTCACTTGTGGAAAATTCATGCCTTTGAAACAGGTCAATTTGAGACTCTGTGATCTGCTGACCTTGGGAAATATATGTGTACTCTGGGCACGAGTCTGACACAAACTCAGCTGCAGTGAACTTTTGAAATTTAACAGAATTTGCTCCACAATCCTTCGCTTTTCGCACTAATTCTTTTGCAAGTCCTAGATCTCCATTATGGTTAATTCCAATCTCAGCAATGATATATACTGGACATCCCCTGCCTATCGAATTACGTTCTGTTGATATGATCATGTTAATCTATTCATTATATAGTGTTGGGTTACTTTGAAGAATTTCCTTTATGTAATCCGTTCCACAGTTGAATAGTGGATCGAAAAATCCAAGCCACGGAGTAAATGTCGTTCTATCTTTTTGAGGATATTGAGGATACTCGAAATCATGGTACAACACTTGTATTCCACGGGGTGTGAAGTATTCTGTAACTCCGTATCCTCTTCCATTACTTCCGGATATATATGTGTTTGTACCAATAATTTTGCAGATTTCAAAAAGATTTTCAACACCTCTTTTTTCAGATTGAATATTTAGCGTGCTTGCCCGAGCAAATTTCATTGGAATAGAAAACATTTTTGAAAGATTTTTGAGACTTGTTTCTATGGCATCAACGTAGTTGGTATTTTCGCATACTCCTGCATAGTATTGCTCAAGGAGGTCATCTGAGTAATACGGGTGATGTTTGTAGTTAAATTTTATAGATTTTTTATGCTTTTCAAGCCATGAATCTCCAATGATTGTCTTTGATATTATCTCTTTGCGAGATGACTTTATTGGGATGGTTAGCCATCTTTCGTTTCCGGATATAAGCAACTTATTTCGATTTTCCACACCCAGATATTGGCGCTGTACATTATCTAAAAGTATAAATTTATCTGCAAAATAGAGTCTTTGTAGGTAATTAAGAGCAGGAAGGTAACGTGGTTGGCTGATCACGACATTCATCTTTACAATAATCTATTATGTACTCCTCCAAATGATATAGATATTATGTTGTTTGGCCTGAAAATATGGTCGATCAATACTGATCTCATTGATGAGGCAGTATTATTGATCCGTTCTGGTTTATTTGCATACCTAGAGCTGATGCCCGTTCCTCAAACGAGTATTAGACCTTTTCTTGAGAAAAACATTCCCTATATTATCCACTCTGTTGAGGTTGATATCGCTGATCCGATATGTAGAAAACAAAGCTTGCAGGCAGTGCAAGAGTGTTTACGATGGGCTGACGTGCTCTGTGCACCGTGGGTGATACTCCATCCTTGGAGAGGCGACATATATGCTGCAATGAGATTTATCAAGGATTTAGATGATTCAAGACTTATTATTGAAAACATGCCGTATTTGGGGCTTGATGGACTTCCTCTTCTTGGCTCTCGTCCTGATGAGATTGAAGACTTCAAGCGTCAAGGAGGATGTGGATTTTGTTTGGATCTCAATCACGCAATAAAAGCAGCCTGTGCATATGATATTCCATATCCACAGTACCTTGAATCATTTATTGCGCTTAACCCCATTATGTTTCATCTTTCTGATGGCATGTTGGATGGAGGAAAAGATGAACACTTTGCTATTGGGGAAGGAAAATATGATATGAAACTCCTGCTTGATCTCATTTCACGTAGTGGGGAAGAGATCCATGTCACTCTCGAAGTTCCAAAGCAGCACGGAGATTTTCGGGAAGCCATAGATGGAAGAAAAAGACTTATTGCTCTGCTTCAAAGTAAAACTGAATAATGTCACCGAGATCGACTTTTCTGAATCCAGCTTTCAGAAATGATTTTTGTGAAGCGATATTGTCAATTTTCACCTCACCAATAAGCATATCAATTTTCTGAACTTCTGGAAGAGAGAGAAGTTGCTGAAGTATCTTAGCACCGTATCCTTTTCCACGGTAGTTGTGATGAACACTGTAGTCAATAGTTCCTTGATTTCTTTCTTGGGTGAGGTCAATTCTGATCTGTCCAATTACATTTCCTTTTATCTCTGCAATGTAGAATAAGCACTGTTTTGATTCCACTTTTTGAACAAACCAGGATATATGTTCTTCATGTGGAATTTGATCAGTATTAAACGCATTTTGTCGAGTGAGAGGATCATTTGCCATCTCAAAAACGATCTCACAATCCAAAAGTGTTGCTAAACGTAAGGCTACGTTGTTATTTTCTTTTTTTTCATTTATGGACATTGTAAAAACAATACATTTCCTCCTTTTCTATTGCCATTTTTATTCAATTCCTGGTTGCTTCGTGTGAGACCTTGACCCTTTTCGACAACATGAAGTGAAAACTGCCTTTTGTCACGCTTTCTCTAATGATGGTACTCATTTTCTCTCTCCTATGTTATTATATAATGGTAACTATTCACCCCCCAAACTACTTATCAAGATTGGTTTAGCTTGCGCTAATGCTTTCACGGCCTGATAGACGGGCTGTCCGAGCTTCCTCATCGTTGAAATATATCCTCTTCTTCTCGCGAAGTTAGTCGCCCCACTTCTCGTTCTAAATGTTCCTGAAATTTTCTGCTGAATTTTCATCATTCTCACATCTCGTTCCGCTTGGTTATTTGTGAACGGTATTTTTCCAAGTGATGTGAGGAAGAGTAAAATTCCGTCTTTGTGTTTTTTTAACCTTTCAGCCAAATTTCCACTCTTTGTATTTTTTGTTTTCCCCTTCTTTCCA
>WRER01000002.1 GCA_009779205.1 Methanobacteriota archaeon
ACATTTGCTGCGATAACACCTTCTGCAACCTCATCACATCGTGTAATTCCTCCAAGGAGGTTTACAACAATGATTTTGATATTTGGGAGTTTTTCAATAACCTGAAGAGCACGCTTTACCCGCTCTTTATCTGCACCTCCTCCGATATCTAAAAAGTTTGCAGGCTTGCCTCCTGATTGGTGAACCAGATCCAGTGTTGCCATGGTCAGCCCTGCACCATTTCCAATTACACCAATATCTCCATCAAGTTCTACAAACGAAAAACCATACTCTTCCGCTTCTTGCTCAAGTCGTGATAAATCGCGATTTTGTGTAATATCTTGCCGATACAAGGCATTGTCATCCAAAATAATTTTTGCATCAGCTGCATACACTCCATCAGGTGTAATTACCAGGGGATTCACCTCAACAAGTATGCAATCCTTTTCGTGGAAGATCCGGTACAGAGTGTTTACTATCTGCTTGATTTCTGCAACAATTGGTGCATCAATATCAACATGCTCTGCGACTTCTTGTAACCCTTTTTGATTGACAATATGGCGTGAGATATAATCAGGAATCGTTTCACACAGAGGAAATACATTGTTTTTTCTGATGGAAGAGGGATGATTTCGTGCGAGTTCTTCAATGTCAACCCCTCCATCATCAGCAAAGAGGATAATAGGAGATTTTTTCTGGCGATCAATGGTTATTGAGACATAACACTCATGCAAAACAGATAATCGTCCTTCAATGAGGACTCTCTCAACAGGAACACCTTTCAGCTCTGAACCAAGCAAACGCTGACATGCCTCCTGAATTGCAGTAGGTGAGGCGTCATCGGGTGAGATCCATACTCCACCTGCTTTGCCACGCCCGCCAACGTCTACCAGGGCTTTGACTACGACCTTCTCTCCAACCTTTTCTCGAATTTTTTCAAGACTGTCTTCGGTCCAAGCATCCAGCACTATATGCTCTGCAATTTTTATGCCATACTCAGCAAATATCTTCTTTGCCTCGTCTTCCATCAATTTCATATATATCTCCCCACCAAACCCTCTGCTCTGGATATTATGCTTTTATTTTTTCAATTATTTCAAAGCCCTGTGTCATAGCTTTTAAGTTTAGTTCTTCTGTGCCTTTCGGAACACTGGATAAGATGCCTTCTTTTAATGCCTCTCTTCCAATCACTCCAGTTGCTGCAACTAATGCTCCAAGCATAATGATATTTGCTACAATCACTCGACCGAGTTCTTCTTTTGCAACACGGCTTGCCGGAACCTCGTAGTATGTACAGTTTGGACGATCATGTACAAGGCCACTGTCAAGCACCACTATAGCATCTGACTTTGCCTTTGTACCATATTTGTCAAAACTATCCTGACTCATAATCACATAGATATCTGGATCTGTTACTTTTGGATACAAGATATCTGCATCATCAAGAACGACTGCACTCGTTGCTGAACCACCTCGAGCTTCCGGTCCATAGACCTGCGTCTGCACTACATATTTATCGGCATAGATCGCTGCTGCTTTTCCAAAGATCACAGCAGCGGTAACGATCCCCTGACCACCAAATCCTGCAAATCTGATCTCAGTTCTCATGTTTTCCCTCCCATGACAGGGCGACTCCGTTTCACATACTCGCCAACAATGAATGTCTCAGGTGGGATTTTTTTCCCTTCTTCTTCCATTCTTCTTGCTTTTTGAAGAAGCATTGCGTTTTTCCGAAGGTAACTCGCATGTTCAACTCCCTCCCCAATTTTATTTTTATTTCCAAATGAGGTAGGACACTGACAAAGCACCTCTATGAAGGAAAGACCAGGTGTCTCTATTCCTGTAATCACAGCATTACGCAGCTCTTTGACATGATAGGATGTCCAGCGTGCGACATAATTTGCACCTGCACCGACTGCGAGCTCACACAAGTCAAATGGCGTCTCCTGTGCTCCATATGGTGTGGTAGTAGACAGCTTTCCAATAGGTGTGCATGGGCTTCCCTGTCCTCCAGTCATGCCATATATCTGATTATTCATGCACACAACAGTCATATCGATATTTCTGCGGCACGCATGAATGAAGTGATTTCCACCAATAGCTGCGAGATCTCCATCTCCTGTATAGACAATAACGTCAAACTCCGGGCGCCCAAGCTTCACACCTGTTGCAAATGCGAGTGCACGACCATGTGTTGTGTGCAAGGAATCACTTGCCATATATCCGGGAGCTCTGGAAGAACAACCGATTCCTGAGAGAAAGACCGTTTTATCGATATCGAGGTCCAGGTGAAAAACAGCATCAACAACGCAGTTAATAATTGTTCCATTTCCGCACCCCACGCAAAAAATATGGGGAAGACGGTCCTTTCTGAACCAATCCTCTTTTACCTGCGCTTTCATCTCTGCCCTCCAGCCGTTTTATATGCATTTGCAACCTCTTGCAATTCCTGTGCCGTATGGAGATCTCCACCTATCTTTCCAACAGAGACGACTGGGATTGCAGTATGGCGCTCGATTTCACGCGATATCATACCAAGATTCATCTCCGGTACGATGAATGTTGTCACGTTTTTAAATTGCTTTAACACTTCTTCAGGAAATGGCCAGACGATGCGTAATCTCAGATATCCAATTGCCTTATCCTGTGCTGCAAGCTGTTGAACTGTTCGAGCCGGTACACCATAGCAAATAAAGATAATCTTTGCATCCGGGTTTACGATCTCATAATCTGCTATTTCATGTCGCCTGCTCTCGATCTTGTGTACTAATCGTTTTATGAGCATCTCGTGACGCTGATAGCTTGATGAATCCGGATATCCTCGCTCGTCGTGGGTAAGTCCTGTTACATGTATCCTTTGCCCTGAGCCGAATGGTAAGAATCCAGGGATATCTGATTCATCAGTTCCAAATGGAAGATCTGTTGGCTTTGCAGGTTTTGGGCGAATTATCTCTACTGAGTCCGGGATGAGAATACGCTCACGCATATGTCCGATGATCTCATCTGTCATGACGAAAACAGGGCATCTGAATTGATCTGAGAGGTTGAAGGCTTTCACCGTCAGTTCAAAACACTCCTGCACAGTTGCCGGGCATAAAGCAATAATGGAATAGTCTCCATGGGATCCATACCTTGCCTGCATCATATCTCCCTGAGCTGCCATTGTTGGCTGCCCGGTAGAGGGACCGCCTCGTTGTACATTGACAATAACACATGGTGTCTCAGTCATGAAGGCATACCCAATATTTTCCATCATTAATGAAAAACCCGGTCCGCTTGTTGCTGTCATTGATCTGGCTCCAGTCCATGCAGCTCCGATAGCGCATGCAATTCCTGCAATCTCGTCTTCCATCTGGATGAAACATCCACCTTCAATTTTTGGAAGAGCCGCTGCCATGTACTCTGCTACTTCTGTTGATGGAGTGATAGGGTATCCTCCAAAAAATGTGCAACCCGCTGCAATTGCTCCTTTTCCACATGCAATATTACCTTGTACAAATTCAAGTTGTGACATGCTACTAATGCTCTGTTATTGTTTTACACTCTCTCATTCATCGGTCAATATTCAATCATTATTTCAGGCTTTTTATATTGTGACACTGTTTCCCATGATATCGCTTGATCAGGACAGATCAATGCGCATGTTCCGCATAACTGGCGCCCGTAGAGATCCTGAAGTCGGCAATTTGTACATCGTCCAGGTTTATACAGTTTTGGAATATAAATGCCCCGCCTGTTTGGGGTTGTTCCGATCTGAAAGATCCTGTAAGGACAGATTATCGTGCAGAGATTGCATCCCTTACACAGGGTTTCATTAATGGTGAGTTGTTTCATCATGATATCAAATATTTTGATTTATTTGTTAGATAGGGTACATTTGTTCGAATGTCGTTTTTGACTTGTCATCTATTTCAGCAAAGAGTGAGTTCTCGTGGCTGTCGATACCAACAATAAGAGGGAGTTTATTCAATGTAAGCTCCCAGATCGCTTCTGCCATACCGAGATCAGGATAGTGTACACCTTTCAGCTGCATATGTGTTGCTGCAAGCACTGCACATCCACCTGTAAATGAAAAATACACTCCTCTGTCACGAAGCTGTTCTACAACAGCCGCTGACATTCCTCCTTTTCCGATAAGTCCGCGAACACCAGCGTCAAGTACTGGCCCTGTCAGTGGGTTCATACGTGCAGAGGTTGTGGGACCTGCTGCGATGATTTCTTGATCCTTTATGACCGGCCCGCAGTGGTAAATTACTGCACCTTGTGGATCAAATGGAATTCCCTCCTCTTGCATACGCAGGTGTGCTTCATCTCGTGCGGTATAGATTGTTCCAGAGAGGTAGATAGCATCACCTGCGTGGAGGGAATATATCTCATCTCCGAGTGGGGTTATTAGTTCACGCATGGAATTCCCTCAATTTCAACTTCTTCGGTTGCCCGACGACATGCCCAGCATTGGATATTTACTGCAACGGGAAGCGATGCTGTATGACATCCTGCTGTCTTTATTTTGACTGCAAGACAAGTTGTCGCACCTCCAAGTCCCATAGGGCCGATGCCAAGGCTGTTAATCTCATCGCACATCGCTTCTTCCTGAAGTGTCATGGAGTCAATTGGTTCGAGGAGGGCTTCTTTGGCGAGAGCTGCACAGGTGTCAAATGTACCTCCGATCCCTACCCCAACAACAATTGGTGGACATGGCCTTCCTCCCGCAAGCAGTGCGGTTTCTGTGACAAATCGTTTGATGCCTTCTTTTTCTGTTGGAAGAAACATCTTGATTCGAGAGGCATTTTCAGACCCTGCACCTTTTGGAAATGCTGTTATCGTACACTTTTCTCCAGGGAGGATATGAATGGGCGGCATGTCTATGCCAACATTGTTATTTGTGTTATGTCTTGTCTCCGGGTCAACGAGATTTGGCCGAAGAGGAACTTGTTCTGTTGCTTTGATGACACCAGCCATGATTGCAGCGCGCATATTTTTTGTAAATGCAACTCCATCCGGCATTGTTACATACAAGACTGGAATTCCTGTGTCTTGACACATCGGGGCCTGTTTTTCCTCGGCTAGCTGTATATTCTGCAAGATATGACCGAGTATTTCACGGGCAACTGAAAGCTGCTCGCGTTCATATGCTTGTTCAAGGCGATGTTTTACATCCCCTGGCAGGTATATCTCAGCTGTTTGAATTGCACGGCAGGTTGCATCTGTTATTTCTCTGAGTATTGACTCTTCTGCCGTAAGATTCATGGTACATATGCGTATCGGTGAAAGATAAGCATAAGGGTATTTTGTTTTGTTTTTCAGTGCCTTTGTGGATATCTTTTTACGTTTCCATTTCCTACATATAAGACGGCACATTACAGCCATATATTGCATGGGCCGGTAGATCAGTGGTAGATCGCTACCTTGGCATGGTAGAGGCCGCGGGTTCAATTTCCGCTCGGTCCATATCTTTTCTCTGTTGTGAGTTTGTTGTATAACATTTCGTTATGTACTTGTATACACAATAGAAATAAGAAGTAGAGAGATGACGGCTCCGGTGTATTATGGGAAACAGTTATCAAATTATCATAATTTGTTTCTCTTGGCATGTCTGACATTTTTTGCAATGCTGTTGCTTACAGGATCAACATCTGCAGAATGCACTCCTGTGCAAACTCCTTCGATTTTCTATTCAAATGAGCAGCACGATTTCATTACATTTCAATATTCATTTCGATATCCGTTCAAAACTGGAATAATGACTGAAATGAAGATATCATTGAACCGCCTGCTCTATGAAGCAGCAAAAAATAGCCCCCGTCAGGTTATATACTCAGGTGGATGCACTGGGGCACAGAGGGCGGAGCACGAAATAAAAAGAGCTCTTGATGAAAAACAAAATGAGGCTTATTCTGCAATAAATGATGAGCTCACAAGACTTCAAGGGAACTTTGATCAAGCTGGGCTCACAAATAGCGTAGATACATTTTTTCCTGTACTTTTGACATTTGTTGGATCTTTTTCAGATGACCCGGATAGTATTGGAGATAAGTTCCCAATTCAGACTATTTACGAGCGCAAAGGCTCTTTAACTGATAAAATCTGGCTTTTGCTAGGACTTATGGGGGATAAGGGGTACAATGCTGCTGTGATTTATTATGGCTCGTCCATTATTCCGGCAGTGTATGGAACAAGTTGTACTGGAAAAGATGGGTATCTGTTCATCGATATTACGGAGCAGACAATAGGAAAGAGACCAAAGCGTTATGCATCTGTTGATCCAATTGCAATTATTCCATTCGGCCATGGAACAAAGCAATATCAGCCTGCAACATGCGTTCCTGATAGAGATATTCTTTCCAAATTGCGTGCTTCTCCACCAATGGATATTGCAATTACAACGACAAATACATCTGTACAAGGAGAAGGACAAAAAAATAGTGCTGGTTCTGAGTTGTTGGGAAAGAACACAGATCAGTACGCCACACTCTCTGAATTGATACAAATAATTCAGGAAGGACATGAGGAACTATGGGTCTGGAATAATCTTGGCGTGAGATACACTGAGCAGAACAGATTTGCTGAAGCAGAAAATGCTTTTAATCGGGCACTGGAAATAGATCCGACATCAGTTGAAGTATTAGCTAATTTGGCATATATTCTTGGCAATACATAAAACCTAATTTCCTGGATTTTATACACATGCCTTCATATAAAGCCAATATCCTCAGTGCAACTGCTGAAACACTACCAAACCATTAGCCCACCACCCACTCCTGATTTTAGCTTGTATCTGTTGCCTCTGGTCTACAGACCATTCCTTAATAAAGTTGCGATATTTTGTAAAAGTGCATTTTTTACGATTCAATTTTCAGAAAACTGTGTTAATTATGAGAAGAAGCCTGAAAAGCCAAAGCATTTCCTGACATTTTTCAAAAACTGCATTGTATCGTGAAAAAAAGCAAAAAAAGAGGGTGTATTGTGGTAATACGTTGTTGTATTACCGCGAAGTAAACAAACAGTATTTAACGGTCTGATGTTCTTGTAACTCTTGAATTACGCGATTGACAATCTGCTTTTCCGGATGAGGAATGAGTTTAATTCTTTCAGATATATCTGCAAAACTTTCAAACGGCTTTTTTTCTCGCAGTTCAATAATTTCCCACATTAATTTCTTTCCAATGCCAGGAAGCAGACTTAGCATATGTAATTTCGGAGTAATGGCAATAGATTTATTATAGAAGGTTACATACTCTGACTCACGCTCAATGACGATCTTCGTGAGTACAAATGGGAGTTCTTGAACTGCTCCACGACTTAAATCTTCATAAGAGATGCGCCGCTTCACACGTTCAATATCTTTGCGTTCTCCTCCTCCGATATATACAGTTTCTCCAATTGCAATATTCAAGTGCTTTGGCATGAGCTCAAGTAACTTAAACTGCTCTACGCCAACTGCCTGAACTAAAGGATCACGCTTAAATGTGGACCGCGTATCATCAGAACGACCATTGAGAAGGATGTCAAGTACAACTGCATTGACCTCCTTTTTGTCTTTTCGCATGTATACCTCCTGATTACTCTGAATACTCTATTACCAAATCAATGATGCTGTCTATCTCTTCTGTTGTATGTGCAAATCTATCCTTTCCAAAAATAGCACGAACTTCTTCACGTGATTTTGGTAAAATGTCTGCAATATGATATGCAACGATAGGGGTAACATTATCAACCTCAGCAAGCCTCAAAACTAATGCAGAAGAACGCTCCGCTGTGCCGGCTGAGATATGGTTTACGTGCTCAATACTCCGTCGGAGCTCGTAACTCATCTCTTTTCCACGGCTTTGGCGTTCTGACTCAATTGTGTGCAGAATTTCTCGAAGCGCTGGAACTGTGATTGGTTGCTCATCAATAATGCGTCGGATCTTCATGGAATCTCAAGACCTTAGTAAACCTGTGGACGAAGATGCTGAGGTCGTGAAATGACGATCTTTTCCTTGTTTCCGTCACGGATAGAGACAATCCATGCTCTTCCCCGCTTTCCCATAACAGTTCCGGTTAACCCATGGAAACGCCTGCTTGGCATTCCTTTTTGAATGCTTGGCTCACAAACAATGTGAACTTTTTGTCCCTCTTCAAACTGCTGAATAACTCGGGTTACTGGAAGGACGCCTCTGCTTCTCAGATCTTTCTTAAACTTATACCGTGTTTTTTTCCGTGGGCCATTATGATGTGCCATTGTACTCTTTCACCTCTTAGTACGATATCGCCTACATACCTTCTACATATACAACATCAAGTTCTGTAACTCGTGCCTGTTTCCCAAGGAGATTACTTAGACTTGGGTTGGTTCGTCCTTCGTCTCCAGAAATCAGTTCTTTAATATACAGACCTGCTTCTCCAAGCACTGAGATCTCATATTCCCGGTTCTTTTTTCCAAGCAATGTGATCTCGAGTACAGTGCGCTTTCGCACTTTATCTGCTCTTCGATGCGATACTCTCTGTGGGGTGCGCTGATGTATTGTAGCGTTCTGCAATTCGTTTA
The DNA here is from genome assembly GCA_009779205.1 of Methanobacteriota archaeon. GTDB lineage: Archaea > Halobacteriota > Methanomicrobia > Methanomicrobiales > Methanospirillaceae > Methanofilum. The sequence goes on from WRER01000002.1 coordinate 8,510, forward strand.
GTGAACGTTGGAGTTCCTCTTCCGAGACAACTCCATCGATATCTACCAGAATCCTGTATCTTTTATGTCCCTTGTGGCTTTTAAGCGTTTCCACCTCTGAGCGTTGACTGAGACTCAGCTCAGTTATTTGTACTCGCCCAGCTCCTGCTTCATTCACTGCTTTTTCTATTTCTTGCAGATCTACTGTTCGGATGAGTGGGTTATGAATCTCTAAAATGAATGGTCTTCCTGTACCCAGCATGAGGGCATCAATATCTTCACGCCCTGCCCCATGTAGCGTTACATGGGTTCCTTTTGTCATGACAAGGATTGGTGCTCCGATGAGTTCTTCGACGGAGTCAGCATACTGTTTTCCAGTGCCATTGCAAACTTCACATCCCTTTCCCTGACAACTTCGGCAGTGCCAGTGTGTTTGAGGAATGCCACGTTCGAGCTTGAGGTATCGTCCTGACAGAAACAGAGAACGAATCTGCACATCAATCCCGTCTGTAACAAGATCCACCAGTACGACGACATCAGGTGTCTTGAAATCAACGAGAAGATCACTTCGTTTCGAGACTGCCTTTCCAAACTCTCGATTTATTTCTGATTTTATCGGTTCTGGGGAGTAAAGTTCAAAATCAGTCCAGAGCATCTCTTCTGCTTCATTCATTAAAGGAGGCGTTCGTGATCCCATGAGGAATGTATGACATTCTATGTGTTCTAGTGCATGACATATTTTTTCTGCCCAATTGTCGGCAGTATCAAAGAGATCCCCACAGATCCAACAGTCTTTTGGTGAGCCTTTGTAGTGTGTGTCATTCACAAGTACTGCATATATGCGAATGGCACGACCGCGTTCGTCATTCGATAGTCCACATGATCGCTTTGCTACGAGTCTTCCAAGACAGTGATCGCAGATCGGACCATACTGCTCTTCGATCGTTGTAAGCATCACAATCATATCTGGTACATCTGTTTTGTCTGTATTTTGGGTGGATGTCATGATTCTCTTGAATATTTTGTTGTACTGTTTTTCGCATTTAGAATACCAGCATTTTCGCTCCAAATACAAATATGAGGTAGTACAGGGAGATTATAAGCATGAACACCCCTGCAATCGCGGTGATAGGTCTTTTATGTCTGGTAAATACAGAAATAATGCGTTTTCCCATGATATCTGAAACAAATGAGAGCACCAGCAGAGGGATTGCCATTCCTAGTCCAAAGCAGACAAATGTCACAAAGTTTGTCAGGGCACTCATTGCGGTGAGTGAAAATGCAAATAAGAGCAGAATTGGACCGGGATTACAGGGAAGTGCAATCAATCCGAAGAAAGCTCCAAATAAAAATGCGGAAATGCTTGGAGAGGCTGCTGTGGGTGCCGCAATACGAGGGATAAAACGTGAGAGATCGATGCCTGCAATCATTGCAATGCTTACAATTATCAATAAAGAGTATACTATCGGGCCAATAATGGCAATCGCAGTGCCTGTTGAGATCTTTAGCAGGTATACAACAATAAGCCCGAACACAAACATTGCAGCGAGAACTCCTACAGTTACCATAAGTCCGAGGACTCGTGCAGAAATTCGTTTTTCTGGATCTTGATTGGCTAAAAATGCAAGATATCCAGGATACAATGGGAGTGCGCAGGCTGAAAGTAATGGTGTACTCAGTCCTGCAATTACAGCTGAGATCCACGTAATAATAACTGTTTCAGCCATTTTTCTTTCTTTTTTCCTATTTTGTAGTATGTTTACAGGTACTCTGATACTGCATTTTTCATTCTTTCTTTTGAGACTACGCCGGATCCGATATATGTTGTAGAATCATCTGTTATCACGATTGTTTGGGGGATCCGTAGAGCAATTTCTGTTCCAAATTCCTTTGAGAGAGCTGATGTTAACTCCTGAGGTGCGACTGCAAATACTCCTTGGTATCCATTTTTTGCAATATGAACTTGAATATCTTTTTCACTTTCCTTTGGATCGATATCAAATGAGATAACAGTTACTTCTTCGTTTTCTTTTAAGAGCTCTGTTGATTCGCTGAGCTGGCGGCTGCAGGAAGGGCACCAGATCGTAAACAGGTGCAACACAACCGGCCCCTGGGCTTCTGCGTCAGCAATGGTTTGTGTTTGGCCGATAATATCGGTAAATGTAATGTCTGCCCATTGGTATTTTTGAGGGGTATCGGAGTTTGATAATGCATGAGAGGTGATCGTCTCTCCAGCTGCGGATGCCGGAGAAATAAAAAAAAGAATACTTATTATTAAGACAAGTATCCCCATACTTGCCGATTTTTTTTCACTCTTTGACCTGCGCATTCACAACGATATGTTGGTCAGCTAGATAAACACGCTACCTACGTACCATCCAGTGATGCTTCATTGATCAGTGCAAGTGTTTCATAGATTTCGTCAATAACTGCGGATAATCCCTGTGTAGTTCTGACACTGAGACTCGGTCCGAGGTGGAAGATATCATTTCCAACAATGATGATTGTCTGTGGCATCGTCAATAGTATCGAAGCATCAAAGGTATCGATAAGTCCTTGAATCAGTTCTTTTGGTGCAGCTGCAAAGGTGCCTGCAAATGCATTTTTCTGCACATGCTGTGCGATACTCTGCATGCTTTCTCCCTCTTCCACATCTATTGCGATGATGTGAGCTTTCCCAGGAAATTCCTCCAAAAATGCGGTTGATACCTGAAGTTGCATCGTACATGCCGGGCACCAGATTGCGAAGGTATGGATCACGACAGGAGTACCTGTTTTAGTGTATTCCTGAAGTGTGAATCTCTCGGCTTTTATTACATCTGTCATTGGCACAACCAGCCATTCATATCCAGGTTGTGTCAGTGCTTCATCTGTGCCATCTATTGGTACCTCCTGACTTGAAACACATCCGCCCATGCATGTTGCGGCACATAAAACGAAAAAAAGAGTGACAATGAGGCGTTTTTGCCATTGTCTGTTATACGATTTTCTATTCATGTGAGTACCATATGCTGTTTAGAATGATAAACACGCTTCGTGCTTATTTTCCAAGTTGCTGGTATATTGCATCGATACGGCTTGCAATATCTGCAGATCTGATGACGCCAGGGCCAAGGTACGCAAGATTATCGCCGCTGATAATAATTGTCTGTGGAATACTCATCATTATCTCCTGTCCAAAGAGATCCATCAAACCTTGTACAACTGGCCTCTCCGCTACCGCAAATATGCCATCATATCCTCTGTTTGCAACAAGGTCCGCAATCATTGCGGGAGTTTCGCTCGAATCGATATCTACTGAGACAATATGTGCTTTTCCTGGGTAACTCTCTAAAAATGCAGTTGATTCTCCGAGTTGTGCATTGCATGCCGGGCACCATGTTGCAAAGATATGCACCACGGTTGGCGTTCCTTGTGTCAGCTCACGGAGTGTGAATATCTCGTCTGTAACGACATTGGTCATTTCAGAGTCCATCCATTCATACACTTTTTCATCTGCGTGTGCAGTAGTATTATTTTCATTGATGCAGCCGCTGAAACAAACTGCACAGAAGACAAGGAAAATAGCTGCTACAAGATAGATTTTGTGTGCAATAACATTGCTCATAGCATATATTTTGAGTGTCAGGAGATAAAAAAGAATTTGTTATGCAAGAATAGTTTGACCAGAACTCTACAGAAGAAAGAATTGAAATATATGGTGGTTAGAGAGATCATGGAAGCGATGGAATCGGTTGTACGGATGCCGTATTCAGGAAGATATAGAGATAATCTTTCTGAAACGGGACCGTTGCAGCGGAAAATTATTCAGGCGTTTGGGACTCAGCTGCATAGGTACATGTAGCCGGATTTCAGGTTGGTATTATTCCAAGAAGATCTCTCCATCATCACGGAGATAGACTTCGATATCTGCACGAAGAAGCCTGCCACGTACAGAGTCAGGAACTTTGTCTCTCACTTTATTGCAGAGATCAAGAAGATCATATTTGACAGAAATGCCGTGCTCATCTCCTTTGACAATCACAGACTCTGCAGCTTTGACAAGATCATTGCCCTTCTCAAGAGTGCAAAGGTGAATAGCATCAAGCGTGTTCATGAACTCAAGCGTCTCATAGGCACGTTGTATATTTTCATTTGCAGCTTTCTCGATCAGACTGACATTGGCTTTTGTAGTATGCACAATATCCGCAATCTGCTGCTGTGTATATCCCGCACGACGATATCTGAGAATTTCCTTCTGGCGCTCTGTGAGAGTTCCTGCCTCCATAACCTATTATTCACAGTTAACATTAATAGGGTTTTCTTTTTATGAAAAAAGGTTATTACGGGCTCCATTCAAAAATCGCAAAGTACAGAATAAGAAGAAAAGAATTTTCAATGTAAAAACGAAATATATTTAGTATAGATTATATATAACGCGGTTTCTGTGAAAGCCTGACTGGAGTATAAAGTGGTCTGAATGGAACATCCACCAGATCAGAATTAAGTTGATCTTTTAGCGCATCAATTGTCATTGTCTCTTTGTGTGGTTTATTCGGTGCAGATTTCTCTCGAATAGTGACGCTGAGCTCACCACTCTCCACCTCATTGTCTCCGATGACGACGGTATATGGCACCCAGTCCATAGCTGCTTCACGTACCTTTTTGCCAACTGACTCCTCTCTATCATCGAGATCTACTCGAACTGCAGCCATAGCCAGTATATCAGTCAGGCACAGGGCATACTCAACATGACGCTCAGCTATTGGAATGACACGCACTTGTGTTGGTGAGAGCCAGACTGGAAGATGAGCAACTTCCTGATGAGCAGTGTTCTCAAGAATAGCACAGAGCACCCGTTCCAGGCTTCCAGTTGGAGAGAAGTGCAGAACTGGAGGATATACCTCTTCGCCATCAAGATGGTACTTGATACCGAATCGTTTCGCACTCTCAACATCAATCTGCACTGTTGGATTCTCAATCGGTCTGTTTTGTCCGTCAATCGCCGCAAGATCTATTTTTGCTACCCAGTAATGCACTCGATCAGATAGAATCTCGATCAGAATTGGCTTATTTGATTCAGCAACGATCTTTTTGATCCATGTCTCATATTCATTGAAAAAGTCCTGCGTGCAGCGGAACGCGCCAACCAGTTCTGTGCCGAAATCAACTCCACTCTGCCACCCAATAGCAAGTTGCTCTTCAAAACAGGTAAGAGCTTGGGACATATCCTTGCACAGTGAGTGCATATCAGGCATGGTAAACGCACGAAGACGTTTCAGGCCAACGACTTCACCTTTCTGTTCATGACGGAAAGAATAGGTTGAGAGCTCATACAATTTCAGTGGCAATTGGTTTGGAGAGATGAACATGTTGCGCATCGAGGTGAACATACCAAAGCATGCAGCAAACCGGAGCATCATATCACGGTTTCCACTCTTAAACCGGTACTGACGCTCTCCAAACTTTGCAGCGTGTTCATATATTGCCTGATCGGAAAGGTCATACATCACAGGTGTTTCAACCGGACTGCCACCATATGCAAGCACATGCCCCATCACATAATCAGACAACAGATCACGGATCAATTTTCCTTTTGGAAGCCAGCGCAAGTGTCCAACATCACTTACTGGCTCGTAATCAGCAAGTTCCTTTGAGCGCATGAGGGAGACGTGAATTGGTTCTCCACCAACTGGTGTTGCATTGTTTGTTTCCTTTTTCACAAGACTGCCAAATGGTGAATCGTCCATAAATGCAGAGACATCATGACGAACACCGTCAGGAGTCATGACAAAATGTGTATGTGTGATCTCTGTCTTTGTGACTGGTGCAGCATCCTCGCTCGGTTCTATGTTTCGTGAGAGTTCGGAGAGAGGATGACCTTTGCATGAGAGAGTAAACGCCTTATACCATCCAAATGGCGCACGCTGTACCTCGTATCCTGCCTCTTTTAATCCGGTTTCAATACCTTTTAATGCTTCAATTGCCACATCCGGGCTGCTTAAGTCATTGCTTAAGTGTGCATATGGGTACACCATGATCCGCTTGGATTCAACTTTGTCAGCAGTTGTTATTATCTCTGCAACAGATTGGTCGATAACATCTAAAAGTCCGTCTGCATCCTGTGCCTCAACTGCACAAAATGCAACCAATGCATCATCGAGACGTCCTGAAAGAATGTCAGTCTCTTCTGCAATCTTGGTTTTTTTCTTAGCTTCATACTCGATAAAATCAGAGTGTATTAAAAGAAGACGCATATTGGGGATGCTCCAGTAATATCCACATATATTTCCTTTTCATTTGTTAATAAGTATGACCTCACTCTTTTTTGTTGGCATAGTACTTTGAAAGTGTTGCCTGGCGCTGGTTCATATATTTTGCTCCACTTTTGACGTTATACGGAGCAGAAGCGCGCTCAGTTGAGTAAAAAACCAGTTGTCCGATTGACATGCCTTCATAGACCTTTACCGGGCGGGCATTTACATTACACATCTCAAGTGTAATACTGCCACGAAACCCTGCATCTATCCAGCCACCAGTCTGATGAAGTTCGATTCCAAGGCGTGCGATGCTACTTTTTCCTTCGATACTTGCAACAATATCATCTGGAAGGCCGATGACTTCCAGTGTTTCAGCAAGCACGAACTGTCCAGGAAAGAGAGTAAAGCTTGATGCAGTAATGGCCTCTGTTTGCGCACAGACAGATTCATGATCATATGGATCAATGACATCTTGTCCGGGCAGGTACCACACAAAATGACCTCCAAGGCGGATGTCAAGAGAGTTTGGCTGGATTAGATCGGGATTAAACGGATCTACAAAGATGTGGCCGTGCCTGATCCGATCACTGATCTGCCAGTCAACGAGTATCATGTGTACACTTCATCATGCACGGTATTGAGATGTTGGTATTACTCTTCATCGGTACTCATACGACGCAGATGTCTCGAATAACAAAGAGGTTTTGCGAGTTTTGATTCTCAATATAGATTTGCAGACAGAATGCAGGCTGTGCCGGAGCCATTTTTATTAAAACTCTCTTGCCTCTCTGTTGATCCTGAAATTATCTTATTTGCTGGAGGCTTTCCTGATACACACCTCTCCACCATCCGGAATGTGTATGGCGCTCGTTGCCGTTTTTTCTGTGATCTCATCGATGATCAAGAATCCAAGAGGTGGAATCTTTCTCTGGATCACACTGCCTGATGGAGTGAAAGGAATGGATCTCTTTCATGCAGCAGTAGAACAAAAGGTAGGTATTATGCCAGGACTTCCTTTTTACTATGATGAGACAGTGCCAGAGAGTAATTCCGGTATTAGGCTGAATTTTTCGTCTATGAATGAGGAGAGGACACAGGCAGGTATGGAACGATTACAAACTGCATTTTCACGGGTAATGTAGGTGAAAAGATGAATACAGATATACAGTTCGATTCTTTTTCGCTCTATCATGAGAGCCAAAGCCTTGTTCGGAAACATCTCCTTGTACAGATCATTGTGTTCATCTGTATCATTGTTGGATGGTGGGGCTTTATCCAGCAGATACTTTTTCAAATCCCTTTTGGAACAAATCCTGCATCAGATATCGAGGTCATCATTATCTGGATCGTGTCTGGATGGATTCTTCCTGCGATTATCATAGCAACACGCCTTGAGATTGAGGTTACACCATCAGAACTTCGATTTCAGTATAAGCCGTTTCATGTATCAGCTCACATTATTCCACGTTCTTCGATACTTCACGTCCAAAAGGAGGTGTACCGCCCATTTGCAAGATTTTTCGGATGGGGAATACGCTATCGGGATGGAGTTGTAGCATATACCGTATCAGGGGATGAAGGCGTGTACATTGTGCATCAGACCACAATGGGAGCTGAGAAGAAGATATTGCTTGGATCACAGCGTGCTGCTGAGCTGGAGCAGGTGTTATCCAAAAGTGAAAAAATAGTACACTGTCTCATCTAAATCTTTAAACCACGAAAAACACGATAATAAACCTGAAAGCTCAACGTACTCTTTCGTGGTTAATCTCATTTCTTCGGCGCGATTGAATAGTATAGGAGTTACGCACCCTCGTCTGAAAAAAAATTATAGCGCATACTTTGGGTATTGAATGTAATCTGCTATTGCTCCTTTTATTATCTGCCACTTCGCTTCATATATGGTTATATCTTGGACT
>WRER01000003.1 GCA_009779205.1 Methanobacteriota archaeon
GCTGAGCGAGTGTAGAGCCAATACGTGATATTGCAGCAATAAAAACGATAGCTGCGAGCAGGAGCAGCAGGATTCCAAGATTCAGCGAAATAGCACTCATGACAATGACGATAATCGCAACTGCTATCTTTGTCAGAGGATTTAATCGGTGCAGAAGACTGGTTCCTTTTACATATGTGAGAATTCCATCCATTTATGCCACCTCTCGTGTAACAATCGCATCATTTACAATTACTCCATGGTCCATCGCAATCACCCTATTTGAGTGACGGTACGCCATCTGCTGATTATGAGTAACCATCACAATCGTATATCCACGATTCTGATATTCACGCAGGCGCTGCATCACAAGCTCTGACTCAGCTTCATCCAAACCGGTTGTTGGCTCATCAAGAATCAGTACCTTCGTCTCCATTGCAAGAATACATGCAATAGCAAGCCGCTGCCTTTCACCTCTGCTTAATGAGCGTGGATATACATCTTCCTTTCCCGAAAGACCAAGCGCATATATGGCATTTTTAATTCTCTGATCAGTCTTCTCATCAGCTGCTTCTCTGGTATTGACTGCACCAAATGCAACCTCGTCATATACAGACTCTGCAAACAGCATTGTATCTGGATTCTGAAAGAGCAATCCGGACGTTTTCACGAGTTCCGTTATAGTAGACTGGGATGTGTCAATACCATTTACAATAACAGAACCGGAAGCCGGGTACAGCAGCCCATTCAGATGTCTGATAAGTGTTGTCTTTCCAGAACCATTGTCTCCAATAATAGCTATGAACTCTCCAGCTGCGACAGATAAAGAAACTGAATTCAGTGCAATAATCGGTCCGTATGCATGGGTCAGGTTTGAAATTGAGATAACCTGCTCATCAGAAGATGCAGGAACATAGGGAGAAGTCGTGTACGTGCATGGTATTGTCGCAAGTTCACGTGCCAGATCAGCATCACCTTCACGAACAATAACACCGCGATCCATGACAAGTACCTTAGTCACAGCATCTGCGTACACCTCTGGTGTATGATCCGCAACAATAACGGTACATCCCTTATCTGCAAGTTTTCTGAGCAAGGAGACAAGACACCGCGTTGCTGTTGCATCAAGTTCTCCAGTTGGTTCATCAAGGATCAGAACAGGTCTGTCCATCGCCAGTGCCGCTGCGATAGAAACTCTCTGTTTTTGTCCACCGGAGAGAGCAGAGACGGGTCTGTCTCGCAGATCCAATAGTGAGAGAGAAGATAGAAGCGAGACAATACGTGACTCAATCTCCTCAGGATTGAAGCCTGATGCAAAAAGACTTGAACTGATCTCTTCTTCAACAGAAGTAAAGATAAGCTGAGAGTCAGGATCATCAAACACGATACAGACATGAGCACTTATCGCTGCAAGTCCGTTGTATTCCATGATATCTCTTCCAAACAGCCTCACACTGCCTTTTTTTTCTCCTTCATGCTCATGATGGGTAATACCTGCAATCGTATTACACAAAGTAGTCTTTCCAGAAGCTGTCGGGCCAGTAATCAGAATGAAATCGCCTTTTTCTGCATGAAGTGAGACATTAGACAAAGCCGGTTTATCAGTTCCCGGGTATCTGTAATGCACATTTTCAAGCACAACAGGGGTGGAATCATAGCTTCCCTCTGTAAAAACAGGATCGTCTCTCTTGAATGTACTATCATTTCCTGAAGAACTATTGCGAGAGCCGTGAACAACCCGAATTGCCGGCAGTGCAAGTAATCCGATAACAATCGAATTAGCAATTGCTGTTCCGATCACGATAGGTGACATTGCGATAAAAAACGGAAGCATGCCATCGAATCTTAGTGCTATCGCAGAAGACGCCATTACAAGGGCAACAAGTACAAATGTAAATCCACTCGCGCATGTTGCAAGAAATGTGGCAGTTCCCGCTGCGAACTTCGTTTTCTTGGCAAGCAGGCCGTACACTGCCAGACAGACAAGAACGCCCACAGGCTCGCTGATAAGATTTGCCGGAGGGTAGATCGAGTGACTAATCATTGCACAGATGATACCGGCAATCAGCCCAATGCCAAGAGCCTCACTGATCCTGGGCGCTGTTAGAATAATAGCGAGGCAATAAAAACCGATAGCCAGATTCGATACGATTGGTGTAGGTATGACATTAGCTGCAAGCCGCGCGATTGCCGCACAGGCCAGTAAAATACCAACAATTGCAATATCTTGTGAACGCATGAATATACTCCGATGTAATAATGTGCTTTCTAAAGTACATTTTTGTACATCAAAGTATATATTTTGATCCTGTCATTCTCAGGGATTGAAATGATGGTTACAGGATTGCAAAGAGACTCTGCATGGAACAATAAAAACCGATCTGTCATCGGAGTTACGCAAAAGTCAACATGACTTAAACATTTGTTAACTAAAAATACTTAATTGAAGTGATTTAATATGATATTATGATATACAAACATGCAATTTTGCGTAAGTCCTATGTCAATAAAAAGAGGGTGAATAGTTATACATTTTCAATATGTTCTTCAATCTGGGTATGGCGCATATGCACCTAAGTATAATGATTAACTGTTGCGAGATCCGTGAACAACCCGGATTGCCGGGGGTGCAAGTAATCCGACAACAACCGAATTGGCAATTGCTGTTCCGACCACGATGGGTGACATTGCGATGAAGAACGGAAGCATGCCATCAAATCTCAGTGCTATCGCAGAAGACGCCATTACAAGAGCAACAAGTACAAATGTAAATCCACTCGCGCATGTTGCAAGAAATGTAGCAGTTCCCGCTGCGAACTTCGTTTTCTTGGCAAGCAGACCATACACTGCCAGACAGACAAGAACTCCTACAGGCTCACTGATTAGATTAGCCGGAGGGTAGATCGAGTGACTGATCATTGCACAGATGATACCGGCAACTATCCCAATACCAAGAGCCTCACTGATCTTGGGCGCTATTAAAATAATAGCGAGACAATAAAAACCGATAGCCAAATTCGATACGATTGGTGTAGGTATGATATTAGCTGCAAGCCGCGCGATAGCGGCACAGGCCAGTAAAATACCAACAATTGCAATATCTTGTGAACGCATGAATGTACTCCAATGTAATAATGTGGTTTACAAAGTACATTTTTGTACACTGTAGTATATATTTGTTATCCTGTTCTTATCAGGGATTGAAATGATGATTATAGGATTGCAAAGAGATTCTGCATGGAACAAGAGATTCTACTTCATACACATAGGCATCGATTTCATCTCCCTGATAGAACACCCTCATCGTTCTGTCATGTGCATGTCGTGAGTATCGAAGATTATGGGCAGTGAAATGAGTGAGCATAAACTGGTAGAATTGAATCATGTGTTCCAGATATGCCTGCTCATAGGAATAGATCATATCTGCAATCTCACATGCTTCTTTGTGTGATACTTCGGTATGATACTCTCCATGCTGGTTAAGACCACTTATCTGACGAAAGCCATAGTTTCCTTCTTCATCTGGCTCGCGATGCAGCATATAGGGATAAATTTTGCAGATAAAAAAACGATTTTCATAGTCTCTGCATCTTCCATCCAGTAAATAAGGGCATACTCCCTCAGGACTCATTTTCATTGCGTAGCTGGATACATACATCCTTCCCTCTCTATCTGCAAGCTCGAATCCTGGTGCCGGAACAAGGAGATCTGGATTAAAACTTCGCGCATGTTTGATATCATCAGATAGAAGATAAATATGACCATTGAATGCTGCTGTACAGCACCGCCCACAGCATGTACAGGAAAATCCTACGTCCTGAATGATATGTACAAGCTCTTGATAGGGATAATTCTGCAATTCATAGAGTTCTGCTTTGAAATTTTCAATATGTTCTTCAATCTGGGTATGGCGCATATGTACCTGAGTATAATGATTGCAATGATCTCTCTTTTATTCCTTAGGAGATACGGTTCAGCTCTGAACCCTTAAGTGGTCATACAACGAATATGTATAGGAATTACACAAAAGTCAATATGGCTTAAACATTTGCTAACCAAGAATACTTAATTGGAGTGACCTAATAAGGCATTATGATCTACAAACATGCAATTTTGCGTAAGTCCTAATGCATAGTTATTGTGTAATTATGGTACATTAAACAGTAAAATCACCACAAAATTATCCGCTTTATATTGATTTCTTCGATTTTGTTTCATGAAACGAGCAGCTTCTGAAGATTTATTCAAAATAGACGTGATTTGTAAAAACACAGTACATTCTGACCTGTGAGGGACACACGTTGAACGCATACAATTCAAACAATATCAAAGTTTTAAAGGGATTAGAGCCGGTACGGGAACGTCCGGCAATGTACATTGGAAGCACCGACACCCGCGGTCTGCATCATTTAGTGTATGAAGTTGTAGACAACGCTGTTGATGAAGCTCTTGCTGGATACTGTAATGATATCTCAGTCATTATTCTTGCAGATGGAAGCATGAGCATTGAAGATAATGGACGAGGTATTCCAGTTGATATCATGCAAGACGGCAGCAATAAGACTGCACTTGAAACCGTTCTTACCGTGCTTCATGCAGGCGGCAAGTTTGACAAAGATACATACCAGGTATCAGGAGGTCTCCATGGAGTAGGTGTATCTGTTGTAAATGCTCTTTCAATAAAGCTCGTTGCTGATGTCTATCGGGATGGATATCATTATGTTATGGCATTCTCAAAAGGTGCCGTCACAACTCCATTAACAAAAAACGAAGAATCATATGAAGATTTGGTAGAGAGGTATGTCAGACGTTATGGCTTGGTTCCTGCTGATGCCCCGACTGATACAGCAGCCTTTCTCGAAGCGTACCGATCTTCCCTGAATGGAACCCGCATTATTTTCACACCTGACGACAGCGTCTTTGAGACTGTCATATATGATTACGATGTACTACTTCACCGCCTACGTGAACTTGCATTTTTAAACGCAGGCCTGACTATCAGTATCAAAGACGAACGCATTGCAGACGATGACGATGATGATAACAATAATAAAAGGCACTTCTACGAAAAATTCTGCTATGAAGGCGGAATCAGTGAATTCGTTGATCTCATAAACAAAGACCTCACTTCTATTGTTGAAACAACGATTCGCCTTGACAAGAAAGACCTCGAAGCAAAAGTCGATGTAGAGATCGCGTTTCAGTATACAACAAGCTATTCTGAAAAAGTCTATACATTCGTAAACAGCGTCAATACCCGTGAAGGAGGAACACACCTTGAAGGGTTCCGTTCCGCTCTGACAAAGGCCATTAACAAAATGGCAAAAGAAAATAAACTCCTTAAAGACACAGAACCAGCATTTAAAGGAGAAGATGTTCGTGAAGGTCTGACTGCCATTATCAGCATAAAGATGGCAAACCCTCAGTTTGAAGGTCAGACAAAGATGAAGCTTGGAAACAGCAATGTCCGAGGCATTGTGGACTCCCTGGTGTATGCAAGCTTATGTGAATATTTTGAGGAGCATCCAAAAGATCTCGCTTCCATTGTCAGAAAAGCTCAATCTGCATTTCAGGCTCGAGAAGCGGCACGAAAAGCACGTGAGCTGGCACGCAGAAAAAGCACTCTTGAATCAGCCGGTCTTCCTGGCAAGCTTGCAGACTGTTCCGAACGCAGTCCTGAAAAAAGCGAAATTTATATCGTAGAAGGAGACTCTGCAGGAGGCAGTGCAAAAGGTGGACGTGACAGAAAGTTCCAAGCTATCCTGCCCCTTCGCGGAAAAGTTTTGAATGTCGAAAAAGCATCAGAGAATAAGATCTTGAAAAACACTGAGATTCAGGCGATGATCTCAGCCATAGGAACTGGTGTTGGAGAGTCATTTGATGCAGACAAAGCCAGATACCATCATATTATTATCATGACAGATGCCGATGTTGATGGAGCTCATATCAGCACGCTCCTTTTGACATTCTTTTTCAGATATATGACACCGATTATCGAGCGTGGATATGTATATCTCGCTCAGCCTCCCCTGTACCGTATTGCAAAAGGAAAGGAAGAGCGATATGTCTATACTGAAGCAGCAATGAAAGAGGCTATTGCTGAGTTTGGAGAGAAAGGCGTGCACATTCAAAGATATAAAGGTCTTGGTGAGATGAATGCTCGTCAACTCTGGGATACGACAATGGACCCTGAGAAACGAACACTCCGTCAGATCTGTATTGAAGATGCAATATATGCAAATGAAATTTTTGAAAAACTGATGGGGGATGATGTTTCAGCCCGCAGAGACTTTATCAAGAGACATGGAAAGGAGGTGACTTCACTTGACATCTGATCAGGAAAACAATGATGCACATCAGGATCCCTTTGATCAAAAACCGATAGAGCTGGTTGAATCATTTGCATCTGCACATCCAGAAGATGAAGAAGAAAACCATGATCCTGAACGTGATCCAGATCATGATCCAGAGGATAACCCAGAGCCCAATCCTCGAGTAGAGAGCATCACGATTGAAGACCAGATGAAGACTTCATACATTAATTATGCAATGAGTGTCATCATCGGGCGTGCAATCCCTGACATTCGTGATGGATTGAAGCCAGTTCACCGCCGTTCGCTCTTTGCGATGTGGGAGATGAATAATACCCATGATAAGCCCTACAAGAAAAGCGCCCGTGTAGTTGGAGATGTCATGGGTAAGTATCACCCTCATGGTGACGCTTCAATTTATGATACAATCGTTCGGATGGCGCAGCCGTTTTCATACCGAATGCTGCTTGCAGATGGTCAGGGAAACTTTGGATCTGTGGATGGAGATGCACCTGCTGCAATGCGTTACACAGAGATCCGGTTATTTAAGCAGGCGGAAGAACTCCTTCATGATCTGGATAAAGAAACTGTTCCATTTGTTCCAAACTTTGATGAATCCTTAATGGAACCATGCGTTCTCCCTGCAAAGATTCCAAACCTGCTCGTAAATGGTTCAGAGGGTATTGCAGTCGGAATGGCGACAAAAATGCCTCCTCATAATCTGCGGGAAATTTGCTCTGGAATTATTCACTATATCAGCCATCCCGAATCAACAGTAGAAGATCTCATGCGCTTCATTCCAGGTCCTGATTTTCCAACCGGTGGAGCAATTCATGGAACCGCTGGAATTCGTCAGGCATACCATACCGGCCAGGGAAAGATTATGGTTCGTGGTATTGCCGAGATTGTCGAAGGGCGCGGAAAACACATGGAGATTATTATCTATGAGATCCCATACCAAGTGAATAAAGCTCGTTTGATTGAACACATCGCAGAACTCGTGCATGAGAAGCGAATCGAAGGAATCTCTGATCTCCGTGATGAATCTGATAAAGATGGAATGAGGATCGTTATTGAGCTGAAAAAAGACGCACGCCCTCAGATTCTGTTAAATCAGCTATACAAACATACTGCACTTGAAAGTACATTTGGTGTCATCAATCTGTCGATTGTTGATAATATGCCAAAAGTGCTCGGGTTGATCGGGCTCGTCAATGAATTTATCAAACATCGTATTGTGGTTGTTACCAAGCGCAGTGAGTTTGATAAACGAAAGGCTGAAGAGCGAATTCATATTCTCATGGGATTGCTGCATGCGATCGATAATATCGATGAAGTTATTGCTCTCATTCGTGGTTCTGAAACTGCGGATGCTGCAAAGCAGGCTCTCATGGATCAATTTGAGCTTGACGGCAATCAGAGCACGGCAATCTTACAGATGCAGCTTCGCCGCCTCGCTGCGCTTGAAAAGCAAAAACTGATCGATGAGAAAAAAAGCCTTCAGATAGAAAGTGACCGCTTGGCCGAATTACTTTCCTCAGAGGATAATATCAAGGCAGCTATCGCATCTGAACTTCAAACGATTTCTGATACATATGGTGATGATCGCCGTACCCAGATCGTGGAAGATTATTCTGCACTTGATAAAGAGGAACTGATTCCAAATAAGCAAGTGCTTGTAATGCTGACTCATCGAAACTATGTCAAGCAGATGGACAGAGAGACGTACCGAACGCAACGACGTGGTGGAATTGGAGTCAGTGGTGTAACAGTAAAGGATGATGATTATGTGGAGCAGATTTTTGTTGCAAATATGCATGATTATATGCTCTGTTTTACCAGTACCGGGCGTGCATATTGGTTGAAGGTCTATGATATACCGGAAGGATCACGCCAGAGTAAGGGAAAAGCTATTGTAAATCTCCTAAATTTAAAAGATGACGAACGTATCTCAGCAGTTATCCCTGTTGCTTCGTTTCTGGAAGATCACTATTTCTTGTTTACAACAAAGAATGGCATGACAATCAAGATTCCGCAGGACGAATTCTCCCGTCCAAGGAGTACCGGAGTGAATGCAGTCGGCCTTCGAGACGATGATGAGTTAATTGATGTGATGACTATTGAGGATGATGCGGAGATTATCATTACAACGTACCACGGGCAGAGTCTTCGGTTCCATGTAGAGAATATATCTGTGCGTCATCGAGGAGCTCTTGGGGTTATCGGTATTCGTATGCGTTCAGGCGATGAAGTACGCTCTGTTACCAAGATTGAAGATGGAAAGAGTTTACTTGTAGTGACTGGCGGAGGATACGGAAAACGGACAGAGTTTGATGCATTCCGTGGCCATGGGCGCGGCACGATGGGGGTTAGAAATATTCAGTGCAAACAGACAGGTGGCGTCGTTACAACCCGTGCAGTTGCTAATAACGATGAAATCCTCTTGATGAGTGCAGATGGTATTGTGATGCGTACACCAGTGGATAAAATTTCATTGCAAGGACGAAGTACCAGGGGGGTTCGAGTCATGCGACTCCGTGAGGATGATCGCCTCATCGGACTTACTGTCCTCTCTCCTGAGGATCGAGATCAGGCACTGGATATTCCTGAGTGTGATATCGATAATGAAGAGAATACGGGAACGTAATCTAAAAAAGTATTTTTTTACGTTTTTTATTTATTGTGTTTTTTGGCTTCTTGCTCTCGAAGTTCTTTTCTCTTAATCTTTCCAGAAATCGTCTTTGGCAGACTTTCAATAAACTCAATCTGTCGAGGATATTTGTATGGGGCAGTTACCTCTTTTGCGTATTTTTGCAGATCACGCACCAATGAATCAGATGGGGTATATCCTTCCTTTAATACAACAAATGCCTTGACAACAAATCCACGGATGATATCAGGAACTCCGATTACCGCACACTCGACGACTGCTGGATGTTCCATGAGTACACTTTCGACTTCAAAGGGTCCGATACGGTATCCCGAAGACTTGATGACATCATCGTCACGTCCAACGAACCAGAAGTACCCATCACTATCAACATACGCACGATCTCCAGTATAATAAAATCCATTTCTAAATGATTCCTCGTTTGCCTGTGGGTTATCAACATATTCTGTGAAGAATCCATTTGGACGTTTAGCTATACTGATGGCGATACTGCCCTCTTCTCCAACAGGAGCTTTCTTTCCTTCTTCTGTATGGACTTCTACGTGCCATCCAGGACATGGTTTGCCCATAGATCCATATTTTGGCTCCATGCATGGAAATGTTGCAAGCACAAGTGTTGTCTCAGTCTGCCCATATCCTTCATAGATGGTTCTTCCAGTCATCTCTTTCCAGGCGCGGATAACCTCTGGGTTTATCGCCTCACCCGCACTGACACAGTGACGAAGCTCTGTAAAGTCATATTTCTTCAAATCTGCCATGATAAGCATACGGTAGATGGTTGGTGGTGCACAAAAGGACGTAATGCCATATTTTTCGATGAGTGGCAAAAGTTCAGTTGCATTGAACTTACTTCGATAGTCATACACAAATACAGCAGCTCCGATGATCCACTGCCCAAAGAGTTTTCCCCATGCTGCTTTTCCCCATCCGGTGTCAGAGACGGTAAAATGAAGATCATTTGGTCGAAGATCGTGCCAAAACCGCGCAGTTACAATATGTCCAAGGGCATAACTTTGGGTATGCACTACCATTTTTGGTTCTCCAGTTGTACCTGATGAGAAAAAGATAAGCATCGGATCTGTTGGCTTTGTCTTCTCCATGCCATCAAGGTTGGTGATCTTAGATGAAACTGGTGCAGGATAATCAAGTTCTTTGAGATAAGAGATCCAGCCTTCACGATTACTGTCTACGACCATGCGTTTTGACAAACTTGGACATTGTGAACAGATAGCCTCGACCTTATCTGCATTTTCTTCGTCTGTGATTATCATTTTCGCATGTGCTGCATTGATTCGATAGGCCAGATCTTTCTCGGTAAGCAGAGTAGGAGCTGGGATATATGGTGCACCTATTTTCATCAGAGCTATTAATGCGAACCACCATTCTGGTACACGATGAAGCATGACAAGAACGCGATCACCTTTTTTGATGTCATACTTCAGAAACATGTTTACGATTTGGTTCGATTTTCGTTGAAGATCTCGAAATGTAAAGAATTTTTCTGCACCACTTTGATCCGTCCAAACCATAGCTATTTTATTTCGATCTCGTTCTGCCCACGCATCAATGACATCAAGTCCAAAATTCAGGTATTCTGGTGCAGCTATCGAAAACGCCTGATAGGTGCTCTCATAATCGGTCATATTATGCTCTATTTGCTGAGTTTTTTCTTTGATAACAGATGATTTTGCTGTTGCTGGAAGTATGCCTGAAAGTCCACTGATGCGAGTCATGTATTCTTTACATGCATCGTTTATCCAATCAGAACGCGAGACATTTTGTGATGTGCTCTCAAAGTCTATCTGTTCGACAAGCACATCATCCATGGAGATAGAAAACCTTCCCATACATATAGCTGGTTCATTTTCATATAAATAATAATCCCTCATGAACCAAATTTTACAATGTAAGGTGCCAACATAACCACACCATATGTGGAAAAATAAAGGTTTTGATAATATGATCTGAATAAAATGAAGGGGGTGATTTGTAAGGATTTATTTTGTCCTGATTTCATCAAGAAACACTATCGTCTCTTCTTTATACATTTGAAGGAGATCTACTGCAAAATCTGCGAGTGTTGGTATGAGACGAAATAGCCCATATGCAAGAACGAAGAGAAATAAGAATGCTAATGCTTCTGCAATGACATTATGTGCCCAAAAAAAACTTGCAAATCCTCGTTCTCCTCCAATGTATTCCTGGAAGTATGGGAACCATTGCTCAGTATATGCTGTAACGACTCCAGCGTTTCGAAAGAGATTGAGGAGATAAATTGGTGGAACAATCATGAGGAATGAAATTATTTTCTGCTTAAGTGTCGTTTTTACTGAATATGCAACACCGAGCATGATAGCTATTGCTTGGATACCAGTACATGCTAAAATGATCTCGACGCGATACCCATTTCCCCTAAATGTATTCCACAAAAAGAGTTCCGTTGGATGTCCTAATAAAGTAAGTAAAGCACTTGTCTGATGTACGACCTGTGCAATGAGCCAGTTTCCAAGTGGTTCATAAAAAGCAAATGGTGCATAGATAATAAATGCAATACCAGCTGCACGTGTCAACTGAAAGATGAATTCTTTTTTGTGTTCATCTATTCCAAAAAGAATGCGGAGTGTTATAACTAAAAAAAGGATTGATAATATTGCGACCGTTGGATAGACATAGTTCTGATCTGCTAGCCAGGCCGGGATCTCCGAGATAAGAAGCAGTATCATGGAAATCCATGCAATAGCAGCAGTGTAAGAGCGATATGGATGATGTGCGAGAGAAACTATAAAAAACAAAAAGGAGATGATGATGAGATATTGCATCATGAAAGTACAATTTTTGTTTGTGTTGGTGCAGCTATAACGCAAGCACATCCTTCATGGTGTATATTCCTGACTTCTTATCTGCAACCCAGCGCGCTGCAAGCACAGCTCCCTGTGCAAACACAGCTCGGTCTTGTGCACGATGGGAGAGTTCAATTGTTTCGTAATTTTTGGAGAAGCTCACAGTGTGATCTCCAATGATATCTCCTCCTCGTATGACATGTACTCCAATCTCGTTTCCACGCTCTTGCATTCCGTTTCTACCGAATACTTCCTCTTTTTGACCAACAGTCTCATGCAGGATCTCAAGAATAGTACGCGCGGTTCCAGATGGTGCATCTTTTTTGTGCCGGTGATGGGCTTCGATAAGCTCTATGTCGTAGTCTTTCAGCTTGCCTGCTGCCTCACGTACAAGTGCCCAGAAAATATTCATGCCAATTGAGAAGTTTGTCGAGATAACAGCTGCGACATTCCCTGCTTTTATTGCATTGTCTATCTCTGTCCGCTGCTCTTTGGTGAAACCTGTTGTTCCAAGAATAATATTCATGCCATGCTTTGCAACCTCAGGGATGTTTCTTACGGAGGCAGAAGCAGCGGTAAAGTCAATCATAACATCTGGACGTTGATCTGTCACAAAGGCCTCTAATTTCTCTATCTCATAGATTGGCACACCAAACACAGTACCGGCTTCGAGATCTAGTCCTCCGACATAGGTTAAGTCAGGAGCATCATGTACGATCTGCCCGATTGTCTTTCCCATGCGCCCATTTGCGCCTATAATAGCAATACGCGTCATGGTAGAATCACTTTGTCAATCTGCTCACGTGTTGCTGGTGAAGCGTCATCCAGTGGAAGGCGTACAGGTCCTGCTGCATATCCCAATCTGCCCACTGCATATTTTACCGGAACTGGATTTGTTTCGATAAACATGGCTGAAAAGATCGGTGAGAGCTTGAAGTGTATCTGACGCGCAAGTACATAGTCTTCTTTTTTGAGAGCTGTGTAGAATTCTACCATCTCACGGGGGACAACGTTTGCTGCAACGGAGATGACTCCTGAACCGCCAACTGCCATGATAGGCAGTGTCATTCCATCATCTCCGGAAAGAAGAATAAAGTCCTCATCTTGTGTTATTTCTATAATACGTGAGATCTGTGAGATGTCACCGCTTGCTTCTTTTATCCCTATAATTGATGGGTGTTTTGCCAGCTCTGCGACGACATCAGGAAGCACATTCTGCCCTGTGCGCGATGGAACATTGTAGAGCACAACTGGAACATCACAGTCTGCAATTGCAGTGTAGTGCTTGATAAGTCCAGATCTATTTGGCTTGTTATAGTATGGACTGATTACAAGCACAGCATCAACACCGCTGTCTTTTGCTGCCTTTGTGAAGCGAAGTGCTTCTTGTGTGTTGTTTGAACCAGTGCCTGCAATAACAGGAACTCTGCCATTTACACAGTCTACTGCGGCTTCTATGATCTGTTCGTGTTCTTTAAAACTGAGTGTTGCTGATTCTCCTGTTGATCCACATGGCACGATGCCATGAACGCCAGCAGCGATTAAAGATTCAATATTTGCACGCAGTCCATCGAGATCAATATCACGAGACGTGTTTGATGAAAAAGGTGTGATCAGGGCCGGAATGATTCCTTCAATCATGCATAATTATTGGACTCTCTGCGTATTTACCTTTCGAGTAATGTAACCTGCAACTCTGTTTCGAACACGCTTGCTGGTAATGGTAGTTGTGTTGGTAACTGAGAGTTTGTTCTGTTCGAAGTCATTTGTAAAGTGGCTTGCGTGTTTCTCAAGGAGTTCATTTCCGATTGCTTTGATGTATGTTGGTTTAATTCCCATTTTTATATCCTCTGTATTGACTGAACGTATGTATTATTAATGCGCTTTGATGAAGATATATAGTTTATGAGATAATGGTTGTAGCAATCTCCTTATAGATCGTTTTATAGAGATATTAGTAATGAAGCCATGGATCTTGGATGTGGTTATTGGTGTTGGAAGCCTTATTGTTCTGATTTTGCTGCTGAAGTTTGTGCCAAGTGTGGTTGAGCCAAGCCTTGCATATATCAGTGCATTGCTGATTTTTGCGCTGGTTGTCTGTTCAGGGGGATATTTGGCTTCTACCATCTCTTCAAAATAAATACTTTTTTGAAATGTTGCATCAGTCGCACTATTTCTGATCGGATCATTTATGTATAGTAACGATTGAGATATAGCATATCTGATGAAAGACAAGATTGGTTCTATGTTCGGCATGATTGCAGAGGCTTTGTTACAGGGCCCCAGTACTCGCCTGTATCCAAATGTTCCCGCCCATACATTTGCTCATACCAGGGGACAAGTTCGTATTGATATTCAGAACTGCATTTACTGTAAATTGTGTGATAAGCATTGCGTTTCTGATGCAATCACCGTTGATAAAGCAGAGAGAAAATGGACGATTGACAGGCTTCGATGTATCGCCTGTAATTCCTGTGTTGAGAATTGCCCCAAAAACTGTCTTTTCCTCGTACCTGAGTATCATGCTCCAGTTACCGGGCCATGCGTGGATGAGGTGATCGGTCCAGCGCCAGCGCCGGAACCCGCTGCAGAAAGTGCATAGACACAAAAAACGTTTTTTGTAGTTATTCACCCACCCTTGTCCTCGTGGCTGTCGCCCGCCGGCGAGGGTAGGGCAGACAGAACGCGATTGAATATTACTCATTTTCAACCAAAACCTGATATTTGCTTCGATATATATAACCAGCCCCTCCTAGATCTCTCACCTTTTTGATCCATTGTCGCACGTTTTATCTCCATTCAACCCACAAATAACCTTGGTTTGGAAAAGTACATCAGAATATCTTCAATTTCAAGAAAATAGACATTTTAAATCGGAAATTTTAAGAAAATTGTCTGACATTTTGGCATTTTTCCCACAATTGCCGTGTTTTTCTAAAAATGTTAGAGTAAAAAATGCATTTTTACAAAATCCCGTAATTTCATGGAGGAATAGTTTCCAGCCAAGCAGACGCTGGAGGGTTATAAGCTAGAATCAGGAGGAAGTGGGTTGTCTTATTCAAGCATGTGTTGCTTGATTTCACATTCGTGGCACACTGCCGGTGGCAAGCGTAGGAGGGTGGGATGGTATCAAAAACAAGAGATGATGTATATTATATCTCTGTAGCCTCAGCTATTTGCTTTACCACAGTCTCATTGCCATTGAGATCTATATCAGGTTTAAGAAGATTTAGAAGCTTTTCGTCTGGTATACTTTCTAATATGTTCTCTGATACGCTCTCTGGAATAATAAATCGTACCTGTTGCATCTTTGTCTCACCATACTCAGATGTAATAATCAGTTGTACTGTATACTCATCAGCACTGGCATAGGTATGCACTGGATTCTGTTCCTTTGATGCTGCCCCGTCTCCGAAGTACCATTGCCAATTTGTAATTGGACCGTAGCTGCGATCAAAGAATGACACCGTGTATGGCTCATACGCATCAGAGAGTGAGATTGCGAAATCTACGTCCATTGGTGGAGCATAAATGGTCACAACCTGTGTTATTTCCTCTTCCTGATATGCATCAGCAAGGGTCAGAGTCACGTTCACATCTCCAGCCGTGTTGTACGTATGTGTCACGATCTGACCTGTCTCTCTTGTTCCATCCCCAAACTCCCAGTTCCAGGTTTCTGCCTCTCCAACCCCTGTGAATATGATCGTCAGCGGATTCTGGAGATCGGATTCATACGTAAATCTTCCATCAAGTGACGGAGCATAAACCGTCACAACCTGTGTTATCTCCTTTTCCTGATATGCATCAGCAAGGGTCAGAGTCACGTTCATATCTCCAGCCGTGTTGTGCGTATGTGTCACGA
>WRER01000004.1 GCA_009779205.1 Methanobacteriota archaeon
AGTGTTGTAACAGAAGAAGAGATATTGTATCTTATGGAAGAAGGAGTATCTGCTGGTTTTTTTGAGAAAAGTGAAAAGCAGATGGTTGATAAAGTGTTTTGCTTCACCGATCGATCTATTGGATCGATCATGCAACCCCATCCAGATATTATCGGACTAAACTTTGGTGAATCAATCGAAGAAATAATCGAACGAATCGAAAAAACTCCTCACTCACGATATCCTGTCTATCAAACAGATCTTGATACGATTATTGGTGTTATTGAAGTTCGTGATCTCATCTCCTCGAAAGAGATTACAAAAGATCTAATTCAAAAAACAATGAAAAAACCTCTCTTCGTTCCAAACACAATTACCTCACGAGCCCTTCTTGAGATGTTTAGGCAAAGCCGTGCTTCCATGGCACTCGTTGTTGAAGAGTACGGTTCGATCTGCGGTCTTATTACCATTCATGATCTCACAGAAGAGATCTTTGGGACGATGCCTGATGAAAGCGAAACAGATCCAGATATCGTTGCGCGAAATTCTGACTCCTGGCTTATTTCTGCAACGCTGCCTCTTCATGAGCTCAAGGAGACCCTTGATATTCAACTAGATCCGGATACTGAACATAAACAGTACTACACGGTCTCTGGGTTTATTCTTGCAACCCTTGGAAATATTCCAAAAACAGGGGATATTATTGAGATTCCACACTATCATATTGAGATCGTAGATATGGATGGTCATCGCATTGATAAGATCATCTTAACGAAACGGCATGACAATTGACAATTTTGACAAAAAACAAAGGACAATGTGATTTTAAATTGAAACATTGAACGGATATTCACGTATGACTTCCCGATTACATCCAAATAGAACACATGTAGGCATTCCATGACACCTGAAATTCCAGGCGTCCACATACTGCGACAGCTTGCAAGCTGTATTGGACAGTATAAAAAATACGCGTTTCTTGCTCCATTTTTTGTGGTACTTGAAGTTATCATAGAGGTTGTGATTCCCTTCATGATGGCGTGGATCATAGATTTTGGTATTGAAGCAGGGAATATGGATCTCATCTTGGAAATAGGTGCCCTTCTTATTGTTCTGGCGCTTACCTCCTTACTTTTCGGAGCTCTGTCAGGTGTATATGCTGCAAAAGCATCAGCAGGATTTGCAAAAAATCTGCGACGTGCTATGTTTTACCATGTTCAGGACTTCTCCTTTGAAAACATCGATAGATTTTCAACAGCAAGCATTGTCACACGACTCACAACAGATGTCACCAATATTCAAAATGCCTTTCAAATGGTGATTAGAGTCGCATTTCGAGGTCCTGTCATGCTTGTCATGTCAATGTGCATGGTTTATATGATAAACCCTAGTATGCTTTATGTATTCCTCGGAATTGTACCAGTCCTGGGACTCGGTCTTTTTCTGATCATCACCCGTGCATATCCTATCTTTGTGCGTATTTTTAAGACATATGACAGATTAAACCGCGTGGTACAGGAAAATCTGCGAGGAATTCGCGTTGTTAAATCCTATGTACGGGAAGAGTATGAAAAAGAAAAGTTTGAGGAAGTTTCTACTACCATCTTTCGTGAGTTTTCAGCAGCAGAAAAACTTCTTGCCATCATGTCACCGCTCATGCAGTTTTGTATTTATTCATGCATCTTACTGATATCATGGTTTTCCGCCCATATGATCGTTACCTCAACTATGACCACTGGCGAGCTGGTCAGCATGATTGCATATTCAATGCAGATTTTGATAAGTCTGATGATGTTTTCCATGGTTTTTGTCATGATTACCATGTCTCGTGCCTCTGCCAACCGAGTTGTTGAGGTACTTGACGAAGAGATCACGATTCACAACCCGGAAAAACCATTATATCAGGTCAAAAACGGAGATATCGGATTTCACAATGTTCGATTCAGTTATACAGATGATGATGACAAGTGTTGTTTAATTGATATCAATGCAAACATCAGATCCGGAGAGACAGTTGGGATCCTCGGAGGAACTGGGAGTTCAAAAACAACGCTTGTGCAGCTCATTCCCAGATTGTATGATGTTAAAAGTGGTTCTGTCACGGTTGGCGGCACAGATGTACGAGAGTACGATCTCACCACCCTTCGTAACGCTGTTTCTATGGTTTTGCAAAAGAGTGTGCTCTTTTCAGGAACGATAAAGGATAATGTACGGTGGGGTGCACCTGATGCAACGGACGAAGAAGTTATTCGTGCCTGTAAACATGCACAGGCCGATGAGTTTATCCGAGAGTTTCCTGATGGATATGACACTCATATCGAGCAAGGCGGTACAAATGTTTCCGGAGGGCAGAAGCAGCGTTTATGTATCGCTCGTGCTCTTTTAAAGAAACCCAGGATCCTGATATTGGACGATTCAACAAGTGCAGTTGACACAAAAACAGATGCTCTCATTCAAAAAGCACTCTATGAAGAGATGCCGGAAACTACCAAACTCATCATATCTCAGCGCATCTCTTCCATCGAACGGGCAGACAAGATAATTGTGATGGATCGCGGTATGATTAGTGCTATTGGAACTCACGATGAGCTCCTCAAAACTTGTCCTGTGTATCAGGAGGTATACCGGTCACAGGTTCTGGGAGGAACAGAAGAGACAGCATTGACAACATCCACAGGAGGGAACACATAATGCCTCCCGGCAGAGCCCGAGCACCCGGGCAGATGAACTTTAAAAAGCCTCTAAATGCAGGAAAAACGATCAAACGCCTGCTTTCATATCTTGCAGGAGCGTACATATGGCTTTTTATCATTGTACTCATCTGCATCCTGTTCAGTTCTATCGCAGGCGTTGCAGGTGCATTATTTACGCAGGTTCTGATTGATGACTACATCACGCCGCTTCTGGCTGAGGAAAATCCTGTATTCACGGGCTTACTCCATGTTATTCTCATCATGGCAGGTATCTACTCTATCGGCGTCATATCCACCCTTCTCTACAGCCGGTTCATGGTCACAGTCTCCCAGGGAATTCTCAAGCAGATACGTGATGAGATGTTTTCCAACATGCAAAAACTGCCGATACGGTATTTTGATACGCATCCATTCGGCGACACGATGAGCCATTACACAAATGATACTGATACACTTCGGCAGATGATGGGACAAAGCGTTCCGCAGATGTTTTCATCAGCGATTACAATTGTGGCAGTAATTGCAGCAATGCTGTATACGAGCCTGTATCTTTCGTCTCTCGTGCTTGTATCTGTCATATGTATGCTGTATGTAACAAAACAGATCGGTGGGAAAAGTGCAACATATTTCGCAAAACAACAAAAATCACTCGGTCAGGTAAATGGGTACATCGAAGAGATGATTCACGGCCAGAAGGTTGTGAAAGTCTTCTGTCACGAAGATAAGGCAAAGCAGGAGTTTGAGGTACAAAACGATGAGTTGTGTGACCATGCAACAGCAGCCAACCTGTTTGCAAATATCTTCATGCCTATCATCATGAACATGGGCAATCTTCAGTATGTCGCGATCGCGATTGTTGGGGGAGTACTGGCTTTGAATGGAATTGGCGGTCTTACACTCGGAGCTATTGCAGCGTTTTTACAACTCAGCCGTACGTTTACGATGCCTGTGTCTCAGATTTCACAGCAGATAAACTCAGTCGTTACAGCACTTGCCGGAGCAGAGCGCATTTTTACACTCATGGACGAAGAGCCTGAATTGGATAGGGGATATGTAACGCTTGTACATGCACAGTACCTGGATGGCGCGCTGCATGAGTCTAAGACATATACTGGTATCTTGGCTTGGAAACAGCCACAGACAGATGGTTCTGTCATATATACAAAATTGGCCGGAGATATACACCTCTCTCATGTGGATTTCAAGTATGAGCCTGAAAAGATGGTCTTGCACGATATCTCATTATATGCACATCCCGGCGAAAAAGTTGCTTTTGTTGGTGGAACCGGCGCTGGAAAGACGACAATTACCAATCTCATCAATAGATTCTATGACATTCCATCCGGAACGATCTTGTATGACGGCATTCATATAGAGCATATCAAAAAGAAAGATTTGAGAAGATCTCTTGGGGTTGTGTTACAAGATACGAGTCTTTTTAGTGATACAGTCATGGAAAATATCAGATATGGAAGGCTCGATGCAACAGATGAGGAGGTATATAATGCAGCACGCCTCGCTCATGCTGATGATTTTATTTCAAAACTTCCAGATGGGTATCAAACGATGCTTGAAGGAGATGGCGAAACACTCTCGCAAGGACAGCGTCAACTTCTCTCGATTGCCAGAGTTGCCGTTGCAAATCCCCCTGTGATGATGTTAGATGAAGCAACAGCGAGTATCGATACCAGAACTGAGGCGATTGTGCAACAAGGAATGGATTCACTTATGCGTGGACGTACAGTCTTTGTCATTGCCCACCGCCTGTCTACAATCATGAACTCAAATGTCATTATGGTGCTTGATGCAGGTCGCATCATCGAACGCGGCACCCATGAGAAGCTACTCCAGGAGAAGGGAACATATTATCAGCTCTATACCGGTGTGTTTGAGCTGGCATAGGCAGGTGCACAAGACACGAATAGGAGGTGCGCTGTTTTCTCATGGGACAGCTCGTACACCAGATGCGTTATGAAGAAGACAAAACCATCCATCGAAAAACACTATCAATAGTCTGTTTCGGATAATGTGGTTATAAACGAGAACGGTATGTGTTTTGATGATTTTTTAGACTGAAGTGCGTATCTCCTAACGACTTACAAGCTCTGTATTGCATTGCCTGCCGACAGGCGGCAAGAGCGTTCATCATTGGATTTAAAAAACATCTTGCACAGCGTGATGCTATCACTTGTACATTGGCATCGCCTTTGGAGATGCATATCCGAGGCTTTTTTGTACCATGTGAATATCTCCAGTCTGGTGATAGAGTTTTTTCGCGTAACTGTGACGAAGAGTATGGGGCGTAATGCCTGGCGGAGCGTATTGCCTGAAGATATGTTGAATCGTTCGTGGTGCGATTTGTCCATTTTTATGCCCTAAAAAGAGAGGACCTGACGTTCTCTCTCCAATATATTTCATTATTGTCTGAAGGAGTTCGTTGTCAATAAATATGACACGTATTTTGTCACTACGTCCATGAATTCTGATTGTTTGCGATGTAGGAGAGATATCTTCGATAGCAATAGCGCATAACTCTGAGACACGAACACCAGTGGCATAAATCAGATGAATGATCAGTTGATCACGTGCATTATCTACGCCATCAAGTAGACGCATTACCTCTTCATGGCTTAAAAAAGGAGATACTGTTCTTTCTATCTTTGGTCTTTCTACTCTTGAAACAGGGTTTAATGTAGATGCACTATTTGTTTGACGTTCAATATACCGATAATATTGTTGAATTGTTGAAATGATCCGATATACTGTTTTTTCACGATAGGAGAGGCTATCAACCAAAAATGAAAGATATAGTTCGATCTCTTCGGGAGAAGCCATGACATCAATATCAAGTCGTTGATGTGCCTTGTTCATCCACTCTCGAACTGGCTTTTTCTCCCCTGTCGTTCTCATAATAAACAGGTAATATCCAAATTGTCTGAGCACCTGTTCATAGCTCGCGATGGTTTTTTCTGAGTAATGATGCAGCTGCAAATACTCCAGGTACTTTGAAAGCCACTCAGAAAAATACCCAGCATTCACACATATTATTGTTGAATACTGGTAATTAATTCTCTGTATCCTCTTGGTGCTTTTTTACTCTATGAGAATCAGGGTATGCGTATGCGCAGCATCACATGTCGATCTTCCATCCGGCATGTACGCAAGCGTCTCAATAATCCATCCGATATTTTTCGCAGTTGCATAGACATCAATTCCAGATCCTTCCATACTTGGACGCACCTGATCACGAAAGCGGCAGATCGTTCCTCCATCTTTCAGTGCACATCGCGCACATACTGAACATGGGTGAGCAGAAAATGAAAATGCCTTGTAGTACCCAGCAAGAAATGCATGTCGTTCAAGAGCGAGCATACTTTGGTGTACCCACGCTGCTGTTGTCTGTGGGTTTCCCGGAGGAGAAGTATATCCTTCAAACCCACCTCTTTCCGTGAATCGAACCATGATGGCGTGTTGATATTCAGCCAAAACGTTTCTTGTTTCTTCTGGAGTTGGTGTGTATGGAGGACAGGAAAAACGTTTTGCATAACCTCTACACCCGTATTTACATTTCAAAGCTGTAAACTCTGATACAACTATCTTACTGGTGACAAGATATTGTGCAGTTCCACCCATGCTCTTTGCATACGTAATAAGCTCATCAATTTCTGTCTGTAATGGCACTGTCTCGCTCATACTTTTACATAGCCCTCTTCTTTCATAGTCTCGTACTTCAAAACATATATGCTAAGAATTTATGCAATCTTCAGATGCTTGTCTCGATCGCCTCTATCAGATATTACATGGATATGAGAAGGATAAGAAAGTACTTATTGCTTACTCAGGGGGAGTAGATTCCGGCCTTCTCTGTGATATTGCGTGGGAATGTATTGGAAAAAAAATGATAGCCCTCTTGCTGGCTGGTCCATTTATTTCACAACATGAGGTTGATCAAGCGATATCGTTTGCACGTGAACGTGCATTTCCTCTGCTTGTTCGCGAATATGATATACTTTCTTTTCCAGATATCACTGAAAATACAAAAAAAAGATGTGCGTTTTGCAAACAGCATATGGCTGATCTGCTCTGGCAGGTTGCACACGAACATGGATGCAGCAATGTTATTGATGGGGTGTGCGTCTCTGATACCGCTGAGTATCGCCCGGGCATTGAAGTCAGTACAAAAGCAGGAATAAAACACCCATTTTTGGAGTGTGATATTACAAAATCTGAAATCAGAAACCTTGCACAGAGGCGTGGGCTTTCTCTTTGGGATAAATCATCATCAGCATGTCTTGCTTCACGTATTCCATATGGAACGCCTCTGACAAAAGATCTGTTGCAGAGCGTTGAGCGAGCAGAATGCTATCTCCATGAATGTGGTTTCTCACCGGCTCGTGTACGCATACACGGTGATATTGCACGCATTGAGGTCACTCCCGAGCAATTTCAACGACTGATCGAGATGCGAAAAGAGATAGTCTCTTTCTTTCGTGACTGTGGGATCTTGCATGTTACACTAGATATGCTTGGGTACAGATCGGGTAGCATGGATGAAACAATAGAGGAAAAGTAATATGCAAGAGCCTCAGGTAAAAAAAGTTCTGTACTGGTGTGAATCGTGCAATATTCCGTTAATTGCAAAGACATGTGCTTGCAAAGAATCTGGGATCTCGATCCAAATACCAGAACCTCATGAAGTTCGCCCGGCACTCGGCTATGATCACGAACTTATTACTCGTTTATTTGAAGAACGATTCGGGGTATCGTCTCTTCCGCATGTAATTCTCCTTGTAAAGATAGGAGGTGTAGATCGCACAGAAGCCCTGATTATGAATGGGCATCGATGTGGAATACTGGCATTTGATCCTGTAACTCGTACGTATTCGCTCTCTGTGAATAGTGAGGCTCTC
Source organism: Methanobacteriota archaeon (assembly GCA_009779205.1). Taxonomy (GTDB): domain Archaea; phylum Halobacteriota; class Methanomicrobia; order Methanomicrobiales; family Methanospirillaceae; genus Methanofilum. The sequence continues at coordinate 7,583 of WRER01000004.1, forward strand.
TCGTTTCTTCTCCCTCATGCAACACGCGGCATCGTATCTATTCCAAAGGAGCGTGGAAAAAATCGACGTATAGGTGGCAAAAAAGTCGAGGTGCAGACTGATGAACCAGATGGCTCAGTTCTTGTCACATATGGAAATCAGCATGGTACAGGAATGCTTCGGGGCGGATATGTGCGGATACATGAACTCGTATCTGTGGAGCATGTCCCGTATCTGAATCCCACCTGGGAAGATGTCATCGAAAAAAACACATTCCACCTCAAAAATCTGGAACGCCAAGCTGTACGTGATATTAAACATCACATAAAACAGCATGCAAAAAGCCGTCCCACTGTTAATGTATCATTCTCAGGTGGAAAAGACAGCACAGCAGTGCTTGAACTTGCAAAAAAAGCAGGTGTTACATCTGCTTTTTTTATTGATACTGGACTTGAATTTCCGGAAACACTTGAATTTGTCGCAAAACAGGGTGTTACCATGGTTCCTCCGAGTGGAGATTTTTGGTCAGCTGTTAGAAAAGCCGGTCCACCTGCAAAGGATAATCGATGGTGCTGCAAGTTGCTCAAGCTCTTCCCTCTTAAACAGTATCTGGAAACGATCGGCCCCTGTCTCACTGTTCAAGGTAATCGATGGTACGAGTCATGGAATCGAAGTGGTATTGATATTACGACTCAAAACCCTGCAAACCCACTGCAACTAAACTTATCACCAATTCGTCATTGGAGAGCACTGGAAGTGTTCCTCTATCTCTGGTGGCGAAATATTTCATATAGCTCGCTGTATGATTGGGGATTTGAACGAATCGGCTGTTATTTATGTCCGGCAATGCTCGAAGCTGAGTACGAACTTATGCGAACGACACATCCTGAGATGACAGAAAGGTGGGATACCCTGCTATATGAAGAGGCGCAAAAACGTGGATATAGTGATGCTTATGTATCATATGGGTTATGGCGGTGGAAGGAGCTCCCTGCAAAGATGAAAGAACTATGTGAGAGAGAAGACACATCAAAGATGCGAAAGAAAGCAGATGTCTCGCAGCAGACCCCCTCGGTATCAGCGGCTCCTTTGACTGCTTTACCCACATCTCCTCTTGATGCTGCACGCAATGACTTTATCATGCTTTCAGATCTTGTATACCTTGACAGTGCAGCAACGAGTCTCTCTCCAGAGTCAGTTATTGCTGCTATGATCGAGTATGAGCATTTTTACCGTGCCAATGTAGGCCGTGGCGTACATCGCCTCTCCCAGATAGCAACGCAGCGATACTGGCATGCTCATGAAAAAGTTGCACAGTTCATTAAAGGAAGCAGTGGAACGACAGTCTTTACCAAAAACTGCACAGAAGCAATTACGACTGTTGCACACGGATTAGACTGGAAGCCAGGAGATCATATTATCACAACGATATTTGAACATCATTCAAATATACTTCCTTGGAAACAGTTGGAAAAAGCAGGAATCAGAATAGATATCATCGGAATGACCCCAGAATTTCTGTTAGATATGGATGCTCTTTCTCGTGCATTTACCACACACACAAAACTCGTATCAGTCTGCCATGTTTCCAATGTCTTTGGTTCGATTCTTCCAGTTGAAAAGATAGCAGCTCTATGTAAACGGTATAATGCACTGTTCCTTGTAGATGGGTCGCAATCAGTACCACATCTTCCAATTGATGTACAGCAGCTCGGGTGCGACTTCTTATGCTTTTCAGGTCATAAGATGCTTGGACCGACGGGAACAGGGGTTCTCTGGATCAGAGAAGGCATCCCACCATTGAATCCATTAATGGTAGGTGGAGGAACAGTCGAACATCTCTCTCACGCGGGGTATACGCTCCTATCCAGTTACGAAAGATATGAAGCAGGAACACCGAATATCAGCGGAGGAATTGGACTTGGTGCTGCTGTTGATTATCTGAATGTACTTGGGATCGAAAACGTGCGAGAGCATGAACAGAAATTATCAGAATTTCTCATCGATGGGCTTAAAAGAATTCCCGGGGTGACGGTATATGCCCCATCTGATCTGACACAGCACACGAGCGTTGTTTCATTTTCTGTAGAAGGGTTTGATCCGCATGAGGTTGCGCAGTATCTTGATGAAGAAGCAGATATCATGGTGCGCTCAGGTCATCATTGTTGTATGCCAGTTATGGAATATCTTGGAATATCAGGAACAGTCAGAGCAAGCATACACCTCTATTCATCTCTGTCAGATATACAGGCCCTTCTTACGGGAGTAAAAGAGCTTGTGAGAGGGAAATGACGTCATGCATGCGAAAACAATTCCACTGTTAGAGGAAGAAGCTGTTTCTATCAGATTGAATGGTTCATATTTGCTTACTGCAATGATATCTCCACGTAACAAAGAAGAGTTTGTTACAGGATATTTATTCACTGAAGAACTCATCTCTTCCCTGGCAGATATTGAATCCTTCCGCATTGAAAACAATACAGTGAGTGTTCTGACGAAAAATCCATTTAAGATGTCAAAACGTCGTATGGTGATCTCTGGTTGTGGAGGCTCCTCCTCATTTCTTGATGATAAAAAACTCAAAAGAATTGAAACATCATCATACATTCACAAGTCAACTGTTCACAAAAGTATAGCTCGACTTCCCTGCACACCTTCCGCTGCATTATGGAATAATGATACTTGCATATTTCAGTGCACTGATATCGGAGTTCATTCCGCTTGTGTTACATGCATTGGGTATGGACTGATGCATGCTATTGACTTTTCAGCCTGCATCTTTGCTATATCTGGAAGAATTGCAACGGATATTGTTAGAATATCTCTGATATGTGGAATTCCTGTAGTTGCCTCCTCTTCAATAACAACGAGACTCGCTGTTGGTATTGCGCAGCATTTGGGGCTTTGCATTATATGCGGTGTTGATAATGATGACATGATAATATACACCAATGAAAACCGTATAATAAATTCATAATGCTGTAATATTGAGACAATTTTCCTGTTTATATCATATTTCAAAGAGCTTTCAAATCAATACTTTTAATCCTTTTTATCAATTTTTAGATGTTGCAATGTGCGTTCTTTTTATGTGAAAATGAATGCAAAGATATGATTATCTTGTAAAAGTTGGTTATTTGTTGTTTATTGTCTGAGATCTATTGTAACAATCAGGTGTATTTATATTCTAGTTCATTTAGATAGTTAGTTGTACAACTGAAAAGGAAGCTCTGATATCATGGTGAAAGGACCCTCCATTATACTAAGTGAGAAGGATGAACTTCTCGCTGAAAAATTTATCGAAGGCGGTCTGAAAAAGAATTTTGCACGGATTTTGATTCTTTTATCCAAAAAAGATGAACTTACATCCCGCGAAATTGAAAGAGGCACCGATCTTCGCCAGCCAGAAGTAAGCATTGCCATTAATTATTTGAGCAAACGTAAATGGGCACGTGTTTCTAACCTCATTACTGAAAATAAAGGTAGACCCGTAAAATTGTATAAGCTCTCTATGACACTCAACGAAATAGTTGATGAAATTGAAGCTGAAAAAAAGGAAGAGTATGATTATCAAATGACTCTGCTTAAAGAGACAAAAGAACTGATCAAAGAGGATAAAATGAACAGCAGTGCTGCGTAACAAACGTTACGTGCAGTATATCATTTTATCATTTGGACTGTTACCCCCCACCTATAACTACGATCTTATCGGAAAATTCGGTCATAAGTCCACATCCAACGACCCCTGCAATATTGTTTAGATATTGTTGGAGGGTTTTTGGATCTGAAATAACACCAACTGAATAGTCAAGGATGACATTCCCATTGTCTGATATAACAGGACCATCTTTTTTTATGCCTTCTCGAATGGTGATATCCCCTTGTTTTGAAAGTTCTGCCACGACGTAGGAGACTGCAAAAGGTGTTACCTCCAGTGGAATTGAACCATCAAGCACATCGACCTGTTTTGATGGATCGATGACAACGATGAAGGTTTTTGCGCAGGCTGCAACGACTCTTTCGCGTACATGAGCTGCTCCTCTGCCTTTGATGAGCCATTTATGGGGATCAACCTGATCTGCTCCATCAATAGCGATATCGATGCCTGAAACATCAGCCAGGGAGCAGAGTGGAATACCAAATTCCCGCGCCCGCACCTCTGTCTGTAATGAAGTTGGAATGCCGTGTATGGTGAGCCCTTCAGAGATCCGCTGTGCGAGCCTTTCCATCATGTAATATACTGTCGATCCCGTTCCAATACCAAGGATCATGGCATCTTCAATCATATCTGCTGCACGGTACCCAGCAGCCCGCTTTGCTTCTGACATTGAGGTACAGATTACGTGATCATGCAATAAGGCTCTGTCTGATCATCAGCTATACGCTAGGTGTTTTATAGAGAGTTCTTCCTATATACTTGGATATCTGGAATGCAAAAAACACTCATTACTGAAGGTCTGACAACGATCAAGGTTCCGATCCATGATGAACAATCGCAATTTCCTCCCGGAACTGCCCCTGTTTTTTATAATCCACGTATGCAATTCAATCGAGACATGACAGTGCTTCTTGTCTCGTCTTTGAAGCCAAAATCATATCTTGATGCAATGGGTGCAACTGGAATACGTGGTCTTCGAATTGCAAATGAATCGCTTTTTCCACCTGAAACAACTATTAATGACTATTCTTCGCTTGCATGTGATCTGATACAGGAAAATTGCGTGCAGGCCAGACTTTCATGCACTATTACACATCGTGATGCAAATGCACTGATGTCTGAACATCGGTTTGAGATGGTAGATCTTGATCCATTTGGAACTCCAGCTCCTTTTATCGATGCGGCAGTGAAAAGTGCACATCCCTATCTGTGTGTCACTGCAACAGATACTGCCCCGCTATGTGGTGCTCATCTCAAAGCAGGTATTCGAAGATATGATGCAATGCCGATGAATACTGAATATCACCCAGAGGTAGGGCTTCGCATTCTTCTTGGATATATTGTACGTACAATTGTGAAGTACGATAGAGGAGTACAGCCGCTTTTATGTTATGTACGAGATCATTATGTCAGATTAATGGTGAAGGTGGTACATGGAGCAAACGCTGCCGATGACTCAATAGCCAGACTTGGATATGTATTTCAATGTACATCATGTCAGTATGCAACTGAACAGTATGGACGGGAGTATCGCAGGGAGATGTTATGTCCGTACTGCAATACAAGGCTTCGAGCAATTGGTCTTCTATGGCTCGGAGCAATCTGTGACGCTACTATTATCGATGATATGCTTGCACTTCTTCCCTCTCTTCCCCAATTGCAGATTCGTGGACTTGAGCGTCTTCTCTTGCTTTGCAGACAGGAACCTGACATATCGTTTCATTATGATTATCACCGTCTCTCAAAACGTTGTTCACGTTCCGCAATTGCTATGGAGACGTATCTGTCACGATTACGTAAGCGGGGATATTATGCAGAAAAAACGCATTACACTGGAACTGGCGTGAAAACAAATGCTCCATTACATATATTGTATCATGTATTTGAAGAATAAACCACATACTCATTTCCTCATGGAACGTGTTTCTTCTGTATATTTTTTTATTAGTAACACCTGGTTTTATCACTTCAAAAATGTAGCTAATTGGTAACACTTAAATTAAAAAAGATCATACGATATCCTCGTATTACTATGCATATACCAGACGCATTTATTCCATTGCCCCAGGCTGCGCTATACTGGGTGATAGCCTGTATTTTTATTGTACTTGCGCTTCGATGGTCTCGAAAAGAGATGGATGAGGAGAACATTCCACTCATTGCTGTTCTTGCTGCTGGCATTTTCGCGATTCAGGCGTTTAATCTCCCTGTGGGTATGGGCACATCAGGTCATTTGGTTGGTGGTGCACTCGCTGCAATCGTGCTTGGATCACCATATGCCGCAGTTTTTGTGCTTACTATCGTATTGATCATTCAGGGTGTCATTTTTGGAGATGGAGGAATAACCACCATGGGTGCAAATATTATTAATATGGGAGTTATTGGAGGGTTTGTCGGTTATTATGGATATGTTGGACTCAAAAAGATAACAAAACAAGTGTACATCTCAGCAGCTATTGCTGCGTGGGCTGCCTGCCTTATCTCCGCACTGGCATGTGCACTCATGATGGCTGTTGCTGGAACATTCCCACTTGTTCCGGGTATGATTGCAATGGGTGTCTATCATGCCATTATTGGGATTATTGAGGGAATTATTACCGCAGGGGCACTGTACTTGATTATACAAGCACGTCCAGATATGATTCCAAACTCCATAAAAAAAGTAAAAATCGAGGAGGTTACACAATGGAACAAAAACTAAATCATATGCCCATGAATACGACGATCTTCATCGTTGCAGGTCTTATCATTGCTTTTCTTATCGGAGTCTGTGCAGTCTTTTTTGCATCAGATAATCCTGATGGTCTCGAAAGTGCTGCACTTTTTGTGCAAGGTACAAAAGAGCTCTTTGGTGAGAGCCCAGAAGATGGA
>WRER01000005.1 GCA_009779205.1 Methanobacteriota archaeon
ACTTGATATAAGGTCGAAAGCCTCTAAAAACCCTTATATTTTGCTATCTCTTTTTCAAAAAAAGATACATAACGTTTTGCTTGTACGCTTATATCATACTCACGTTCTGCAATTTCTCTGCACTTAAAAGTTGTATTTCCTGATCTAAAATCATTTATTGCAGTATTTATTGTGTTAGCAAGGCTTTCTACACTTACTTCATCACATAGCCAGCCTGTTTGTTTTGGTATTACACAATCAAGGAGTCCTGTAGTTGGAAATGCAATAACAGGTGTTTCACACGCAATGGCTTCAATAAATACCATTGGATGATTTTCTGCGAGAGAAGGTAGAACAAACATGTCTGCTGCAGAAAATGCATAAGGCAGTTCATTTGAATCTATGAAGCCAAGGTTTATTACCGTCACTTTATCTGACTTTATATCTATTGACCCATGTCCTGCTGTAATGAGAATAATTGGCTCATTAACCATAGCTAATGCACTACAGAGGATATCATTGCCCTTATGCTTATAATTAAGGTTTGATGCGGCAGTCATTATGACCGGAAGATCCTTTGGAATATCAAAATAGTCTCTGGCAGTGGACGTATCTATTTGCTTATACTTGTCGAGTGGAATGCCGTTAGGAATTATTTCCACATTTTTGTTTTTCCAAGAACCCTCTGATGCTCTGTCACCCAGCCACTTGGAAGGGACAATGGCGGATAAATGATGATTATTTTGTAGTATTGATTTTTTTTCTTGGTACGCCAATTTTGATTCTTTGGGGGGTATTAGTAAGGGAATATGAAGATCAGGACATGATTCTGTGCATCCAGTGATATATTGTTTACAATCATATGCATGCCCACATCTTCCTGTAAAACTACTCATATCATGCAAAGTCCACACAACCGGAGCGTGCTTCAAACAGATTCCAATACATGAAACATCCCAATGTGTTGATGCAACTCCATGTACATTGATTATGTCTGGATGTATCTCTGATAATATTGAATCAAGTTCTTTATTGAAGATATCTCGCCCAAAGTTTCTGTAGAGACCCGGAAATTTAACAAGATATTTGTGTATAAACCTTTGTGGTTCTTTTTGGTTAATTCGGATTACATTAATGCCTTTTTTTTCTTCTCCCATTGGTGGATTTCCGGAAATATAATATAATTCTACACCTGCTTTTGTCATTGTTTCAGCAAGCTGGAATGCCACAACTTCACCACCACCAATTGAGTATTGATGGGTTAGTATCACAATTTTCATAGCAAAATACCAAATAAACTTCTATTCATTCCTATCGCTCAACCAGGAAAACCATTCATTCAGATTGGGTGGTAGTTCTCACCATGAGCTGACCTTTTCCTCTATTTGCGACATCTCCCTGGTACACAACCATTCCTTCTTCTTCTCCGACTCTCTCAAAAGAAGTGAGTCGGTGCTGATGCCAAACCCTGTAGAGAGCATGGGATACAATAGTGCAAGATTGAATGTCTCAACCAGATCAGCCAAAACAGCAAGAAGTGCGACAATGCTGATGTGTACTTTTAAGCCTCGCGTGAAGTACCACAGCATACCAAAAAATGAGGTCGAATTTTCTTTTTTCATATTAATTGTGCATTATTCTTTCCCTTCTTCCTGAGGAGGTTTTTGTGAGAGAGCATACATCTTTGCATATGCTCCATCACGTTTCATCAGTTCACCATGCGCTCCGGACTCGATAACCTTTCCATACTCAAGTACATAAATGCGGTCAGCATTATGGATTGTTGAAAGGCGATGTGCGATAATGACAGTCGTACATTCTTTTGAAATGTTGTCAATTGCTGTCTGCACTGCCTGTTCAGAGATATTATCAAGTGAACTGGTAGCTTCATCGAGAATAAGAATCTCTGGTCTTCGGATCATGGCACGGGCAATTATGACTCTTTGTTTCTCTCCTCCGGAAAGTCGAAGTCCCTGATCACCTACTATCGTGTCGTACCCCTTTGGTAATGATATGATAAACTCATGTGCATGAGCAAGTTTTGCAGCATGCACGATCTCCTCGTCAGTGTACTCAATTCCAAAGCAGATATTTTCCTTGATACTTGCATTGAACACGAATGGATCCTGACTGACATATCCGATGTGATTTCGATAAGTACCAATATCGTATTCTTCCAGATCTTTTTTGTTTACAATGATAGACCCGGATTTTGGATCATATAGTCGAAGCAGGAGATTTGCCAACGTGGACTTTCCAGATCCAGATGGTCCAACAAGTGCGGTGACTTTTCTGTGTTGGATTGTGAGCGAGACATCTTTCAGAACCAAAGCCTGATGATATGCAAAAGTGATATTGTCTACCTCAATGTCTGATTCCAGACGTAAAAATTCTTCAGTTCCATTCTTCTGCACATTATATGTGCCGCTGGTGAGTAACTCATATGTTTTCGTTACAAGGGGTGTTGTCCCGATGAGCGCAAGATGTTGGTTTCCAAAACTTGTTATTTTTGGAAGAATTCTGAGGGCAGCTACAGCAAATGTTCCAAGTACTGGAATGATACTCATAAAATCTGATGCTGTGTAGACATACAAAACAAGCACTGTGGCACCAATGGAGATATAAAACAGTGAGTTCATCAGAATTCCAGGAATCAGTTGAATAAATGCCGAAGATGGGAACTTACTCCAGTATATCTGAAGTGCAGTCTGATATTTGGATGTCCATGCCTGAGCTGAGTTTGATGCAGTGATTGCCTTTGCCCCATTTACAAACTCATTCATAATTCGGTTTTCTGCTTGACCTGATTCCAGACCGAGTTTTGCAAGCTGCCTCGTAACACTCTCTCCAATCAGGTGAGTGAGCCAGAAAAAAAGTCCACCACCGATCATGACGAGAATAAAACCCTGCCAGGAGATAGAAATAAGCATTATCGCAACAGTCACAGTGATAGTTAGGTCTACAAGAACAGCAATTACAATGCCGAGTGCCCCCATAACGCTACCTGGCCCTCCATTAATCAACATCAGGATATCTCCTTGCTTTGTGTCTACAAAGAATCGATAATCACTGTCTCTGATCTTTTGGAATACACGTTCTTTCAGAGTGACAATAACTCCACTTCGGAACACGAGGGATTGTTTCCAATATAGAAATTGGAGAAGCATAGAGACGATTGTCATCAAGATAAAAACAATTCCAAAGTTTACAAATGGAGAACCTATCGGGAGTATCGTTCCAAGTGCCTCAAACACAGAGGCAAAAGGGAGTAAATCAGTATTGATACCAAATCCTGTAGAAAGCATTGGATATAAGAGTGCCAGATTGAATGCCTCAACGATACCAATTAAAATAGCAAGAAATAAAGCAACACCAGCGCGTAATTCAAATCCTCGAATGAAGTACCGAAGCATTGCATACATTGATGGACTTTCCTTTTTCATGATAAGACTCCAATAATTACATGGTATATACTATATCCGGCAATAGCCAGCACAACAAGCCAGATAAATGAAAACTCATACCGCTCAAGCAATACGTGAAATCACTTGCTATGAGTCCACCAGGAATTCCTGCAATGTAGACCCCACAAGCGGCAAGTAATACACCAGCTGATGCATCTGGAGAGCAGAGGATATTCCCCATCATCATGCCTCCTGCTTTATCTCCTCCATGACGGGTAATAGCTCTGCTTATTTCCGCTATTCCACGCGTTGATCCGGACTTCGGAAGATTAAAAACGAGATCGATGCTAACAAAAAGGATAAAGCTAATTACGAGGGCTGCTACGATGTGAATGATTTGTATTTCAATAGAGTTCATTACTGTTCTGTAGTTTTTGTCGCGTTATCGTTATTGTACTACTTATTTTCTTATAAATTATTTGTATATTGACAGCTGCGCGCCTATTTTGTCGCGCTATCAGTATATATTTTCTGCCATTTGTAATGTAATTACATTATGTAAGAATGATAGCTTTAATTGATTGTGCTTGAAACAGTAATATATGCGGCGTGTTCCCCTCCATGAAAAAGGCGGTATTATTACCGGACGTAATGCAGAGACTTGTACAATTAGACTTCGAATACCGGCAGGAATTGTAACGCCTGAACAACTCACAGGAATATCTGAAATTGCAAAAAAATATGGCGCAGATACAATTCATCTTACAAATCGTCAAACAATCGAGATTCCACGTGTAGATCCAGATCAGCTCGAAGAAATTGTTGCTGATCTGGAAGAAAATAATACTCCACTTGGTGCAGAGCGGACAGAAGTAGTGAACATCATTGCATGCCCAGGTACCGATCGCTGCAAACTTGCTCGGATCGAGACTATCGATCTCGCAAAATCAATTGATGAAAAGCATTTTGGGAAAGACATGCCATGCAAAATACGAATTGCGATCTCTGGATGTCCTAATTCATGTGTGAGCTCAAGTCTGAACGAAGTTGGTATTGTAGGAGTTGTCACACCAATCAGAGAACCAGGAACATGCACAGGATGTGGGGCATGTGTGCACTACTGTCGTGAGGAGGCAATCAGCATAAAGAATGGCGTGATCGTAATTGATGAAGACCTATGCGCTCATTGTGGTATGTGTATTGACTCATGCCCATTCCATATTATAAAAGCAAAAGATCTTGGATACTATATCACGGTTGGTGGCAGAAGAGGAAGGCATCCGAAACTCGGGCAGGATCTCGTTGTTGTGCGTGGCGTGGAGGATGCACTGACCGTTGTTGATGAAGTGGTGAACTGGATCTATCGACAGGCTTGGAGTGACAAACTTTTGACATATCAAATGGATGATATCGGATTTAATAAAGCCAAAGAAAAAATTATCGCTTCACTCCCGAAAGATCGTATTATTGTATGGAAGAAACGTAGGTAATAACTATTTTTTACAGCGTTGCTTAAGTGATAGGGGGCCTATGTTATTACATGGCACTAATATCAGATACAACCCTAAATTTCATTTAATATTAGAATTACCTTGTTTTTTGAACACTAATGTCTCAAAAAGACCAAATCTCTCTTTTTCATTGAAAAGGTGTGAAATATAGCTATAATTATTACAACTGCGACCTTGAAGCCTTTAAGCGGATGTTTGGATTTATTTCCAGCAACAGGCTGTTTTAAACGCAATTAATTTTGTAGTTATAATTTCCTATGGGAATTGGGGTTGATTGTAAAACAGGCCGTTACTGAAATTTCAGCTAAATATGTGATTGACGCATTCAAGAATATAGTTATAACAATTATAATTACATTACACATGTTTCCAGTAAAAAAGGAAAAATGGGACATCTTTAAAGAATTTGGTGCTCATGAAGTGGAGTAATTATAATTTTAAGCGAGATTTCGGGATGAAAGATACTCAAATTCATGGGAGATGCGTACGAGAAGTATTACTTATGAGATAAAAAGACGGAGAACGGGGATGGCTGAAACACGATGTGAAAAATGAAAAAACCGGAGAAATGAGGCAGATAACAGAAGGAAAAGAAAGAAAAGGGGGGAAATGGTTATGGCGAAAGGATAAACTCATAGGAGTTACGCAAAAGTCAACATGACTTAAACATTTGCTAACTCGAAATACTTGATTGAAGTGATTTAATAAGGCATTATGATCTACAAACATGCAATTTTGCGTAAGTCCTAACTCAGAAAAATATGACGAGATGAGAGAAAAAATGGGGAAGTGAATAGGACCTAAAAAAGAGGCGTGGAATGTGGATATCAGTTTTCAAAAAGAGTTTATTTTCGTTTTATCATTTTTATTTTATGTAGATTTTCTCTTCATATATACAATACAAACCATCGCAGTGCATAATGCAACGATGCTCACGAGTGGGCTGAGTGGAGTCTCCTTCTCTGTAGTTGTTCCGCCAAGAGCTGCTATCAGAGCATCACGATCTGCTTTATATTTTGGTTCATTGGGAGCTATTTTTATGGCCATATCATACGCTGCAAGAGATTTATCAGCCATACCAAGAATTGCATATGCAGTACCAAGATTGTCATATGCCATTGCAGAGTCTGGCTGAATTGCAACCGTATTTTCCCATGCTGAGACTGCATCGCTATACTGTTGAGCTGCGGCATATGCAAGTCCAATATTGTACCACGCATTTGCAGAAAGATCTGGATTTAGATACATCGCATTATGCCATGATCCAACTGCATCACTCAGCTCGTCATTATCAAAGAAGATATTTCCAATCTCAAACCAATCTTCAGCGCTCAGTAATTCTGGATTTAACAGTTCTTCTTCTGTGAATTCAGCGTATATTGGCTGGACAGATAAGCAGATACAACAAAAGAGTATACCTACTACATATCCGGGGGATCTTTTCATGGTTATATATGGATTATCATACTTTAAATTGCCTCTCATCTCGACACTTTCTAACGAACAGCCTGCTTTGTTTCATTTCGGTGATAAGGAGATATTCTGCGATTCCCACACTCTAATATAGGTCCGTTACATACATATAATAAAGAAATTTATCTCTCGTGCACTCTTGATCTCTTTATTCGTGACTGTTATGCTTTTTATGTAACTTTTCATCGAATACTATGTTGTAATGCACAGCATTGAGATGTGAGGCGCCAGTAGCACGGGCATTGAAATCACAATTAGGCATACTATGAGAATACGTGAAAAGAGGTGATGGTAATGGCAAAAAAGGCAAAAAAAGGGGAGCCAGCGAGCTCAGTTCACGGAATTCGAACACCAATTGTCTGTGTGCTGGGACATGTAGATCATGGAAAAACATCATTGCTTGACAGAATTCGTGGCTCTTCTGTAGTTTCAGGTGAAGCAGGATCTATTACTCAGCATATCGGTGCAACAATTGTACCAATTGACACGATCATGAATATGTCTGGTGCAATGAAAAACCTGAATATTAATATCCCTGGATTATTATTTATAGACACACCTGGTCACCATTCATTTACTACACTTCGCGCGAGAGGTGGTGCACTTGCAGACATGGCTATTGTGGTCATCGATATAACAGAAGGATTCCAACCTCAGACTCTTGAAGCGCTCACTATTCTTCGAAATTGTAAAACCCCCTTTGTCATTGCTGCAACCAAACTTGATCGTATTCACGGTTGGAAGGTATATGAGAATGCAGGATTTTTGCAGTCATTTACGACTCAAAGTGAGCGAGTCAAGGAGAGTGTTGAGAACAAGATCTATGAGATTGTTGGTGTGTTAGCAGAGCATGGCTTCTCTTCAGAACGCTTCGATCGTGTAAGTGACTTTGCCAGAAATCTTGTCATTGTTCCTGTCAGCTCTCACACGAATGAAGGTATCTCTGATCTTTTGATGATCATGGTAGGTCTTGCTCAGCGGTACATGGAAGAAGCCCTTAATATCAATGCAAATGGCCCCGGATCTGGCACAGTGCTTGAGGTCAAAGAGGAAAAAGGACTTGGTGCAACAATGGATGTTATTCTCTATGATGGAGAGCTCCGTGTTGGAGACATGATAGCAGTTGGAGGGCAGAACGGTGTTTTGGTCACAAAAGTTAGATCCCTCCTTCAACCCCGTCCATTATCAGAGATCCTGGTTGAAGAGAAGTTTGCAAGAGTAAAGGCAGTGACTGCTGCTGCTGGTGTGAAGGTCAGTGCCCCACATCTTGATACTGCTATTGCAGGATCTCCCGTTCGTGTAATATCAGACAATGAAGAAGAGGTAAAACAAGCCATCGAACGCGAAATGACAGAGATAAATGTTACGATCTCTCCAGAAGGTCTTGTTATAAAAGCAGATACCATTGGTGCACTCGAAGCACTATGTAAGGAGCTGGAGATGCATGAGATTCCTGTAATGACCGCTCAGGTTGGCCAAGTAACAAGACATGATGTCATTGCAACCGAAACCATTAAAGATCCATATAATCGTGCTCTGATGGTGTTTAATACACAGATACTTCCTGATGCCGCACAATTGTTGAAAGAACCTGCGTATGAAGAGATGATAGAGGTCTTTGAAGGCAATGTTATCTATCATATTGTCGAAAACTACTTGAAATGGAGGACAGAGCTGAAATCAAAACTTGAACAGAAACGATTTGAGCAGATTATTTTGCCTGCCAAAATTCGAGTGCTTGATGGATGCATATTCCGTCAGAGCAATCCTGCAGTTGTTGGAGTACGGGTGCTTGCTGGAACACTTCGGACAGGTACGACTCTCATTCGAACAGATGGCAAGAAGGTTGGAGTATTAAAGGCCATGGAAGAGAAAAAAGAGAACATCAACTCTGCCCTGGCTGGAAAAGAGGTTGCAATCTCTATTGAAGGAGCAACCGTTGGGCGTCAGTTCGATGCAGATGATGAACTTCTGGTTCTTATTCCTGAACGCCACGTAAAAGTGCTCGAGAAAGAGATGGTCGGACGCTTAACTCCCGATGCTCAAGATGTTTTAACTGAGTTCACACGCCTTCACCGGGTGGAAAATCCATTCTGGGGAAAATAAGGTGTATCAATTTTATTTACGATTTTTACGTCTCCTCGGCCATTGCATCATAAACCTGCTTAAAGATCTCAAGCGTCTCAAGTGCTTCTTCTTTGCTTAGTTTTTGAATCGCAAATCCAACATGAACCAGTACATACTCACCAACTGAAACATCTACAAGATCCACTCTAACCTCCTGCTGAAGGTCTCCATAATCAATAACCGCAATATTTCCGTCTTTTAACTCTATAACCTCAGCAGGTATCGCAATACACATGTGTTACACCTATCCATTTTGTTTTTATTTTCGATCGTATTCGCTAAGTTATACTGGATTGCGTATCTATTTACCATTTCCCTCCTCCAGCTCGTGATGGTACGTTCCATTTCAAACAGTCACGTATCAATCGCCCTTTGCCCCTTGTGGATGAACGTCAGCAACATAAGCATCAATCTGTGTGCGAGTTATATGTGGCATTACGACCATGCGCACATCACCGCCACGGGTGTGTGACATGACCCAGGGATCTGGAATTCTGTGAGGGTGAAATGTCGCTACATTTACGTCAGGTGTTACCGCTCGCATGATACCGGCTGCTTCCATCTCTTTAATGAGATAATGGGTGTTTTCCATACACTGCTGCACTATCTCCTGCATCCCATTGAATCCGAGATTGTAAAGTACAGCCCATGTCGATGCTACTGGCGCACCAGGACGAGTGCCGGTCAGGTGAAAGCTTGTCTTTTTTGTGAGATATGGTGTATCCACTGAGAGAACGTCGAAATATTCCTGTTCACGAACTAGTAAGACACCAGCAGGAATGGTACTCATGCCCATCTTATGAGGATCCACACAGATTGATGAAACCCCTTCGAGTGAAAAATCAAATGGTGGCGCATTTTCTAAAAAAGGAAGTACAAGACCTCCAAACGCGGCATCTACATGAAAAAAGATCTCATGCTCTTTTGCAAGAGCAGCCAGTTCTGAGATTGGATCAACCATTCCGTACTCTGTTGTTCCCGCAACACCTACCATACAACAGGTATGTTCATCAATGAGATCAGAAACATGTTCAGGATCCACTCGATGCATGGTATCTTCGCGAGCTACTCGAAGTTCAAACCCAAGCAAGTCTCTTGCTTTCTCAAAAGAAAAATGAGCAGAGGCCGGGACAATAATGTTTGGCCTGATATCTGGTTTTGAGTGCAGACTCTGTCGAATTGCGATAGAAAGAGCCTGGATATTGGACTCTGTTCCTCCGGAAGTAGTGCAGCCACCAGCTTGTGGACATTGAAAGAGAGTTGAAAACCATGAAATCACCTCATGTTCAAGTGCAACAGTTCCCTGAAACAGGCCGGGATCACCCAGATTTGTTGGGAGAAAAATATTATGTGCACGCACCGCGATTGGATGTGGAAGTGTACACATCGAACTAAAAATAATTGATGGAGGGGTGTCTTTTCCCCTCATCTCTTCAAGCTTGCTTAGTATTATCTCTTCAGGAAGCCCGCATCGATTCTGCATTCTAGTACATACGTCGTGCACTGTCAAGAATGATACGCTGTTCTGTTCTTGCAACAGCGTGACGGATCTTTTCTACTGCATCGATATTTGCAGATACACTCATAATTCCCGTCTCAACAAGCCATTTCACCATATCAGGATCGCTTCCTGCCTGACCGCAGATCGAGACTTCAACATTATTTTCTCTGCACACAGCGATAGTATCTTTGATTAATTTCAGCACGGCAGGGTGTTTTGGCCAGTACATGCTCGTTACATGTTCATTATTTCTATCTACTGCAATGGTGTACTGAATTAAATCATTTGTTCCAAACGAGGCAAATGCAATACCTGCATCGATGAATTCCTGAATCATAAGTGCACTTGCAGGGATCTCAACCATGATGCCAAGATCTACGGCATTCACATCTACTCCTGCTTCTGTGAACAGCTGCTTCGCGCGGATGAACTGATCTGGATGTGATACCATTGGAAACATGATGCCAAGATTATCATATCCAAGCGCCCACAAGCGCTTAAATGTCTCTATCTGGAGTCCGAATTGATCTGGGGTCTCAAGATCACGTCTGATACCACGCCAGCCCAGCATTGGATTGTGTTCATGCGGTTCGTCGTGTCCACCCTGCATGTTTCTAAATTCATCAGTTGGTGCATCGAGTGTGCGTACCCAGACGGGTTTTCCTGGAAATGCATCAAGTACTGTTTTTATACCTCCCATTAGTTCTTCAACAAATTCGTCTTCTTTATGGTTTTGAATATACCATCCAGGCGTTTTATTCAGACCAATGATAAGGTGCTCAATTCGAAGCAGTCCAACACCATCGGCTCCTGTTGAAGCTGCCCTCATTGCAGCTTCTGGCATGGAAACATTGACTTTTACGGCAGTTGCAGTAATGATATCCGCTTTTGCCAAAACACTCTGTGGTCCAGATGTTTCCTGCTTGAGAACGCGTTCAATAACACCATCGTAGACGAGACCTTTTTCACCGTCGATGGTAATTATTTGACCTTCTGTAAGGATTTCGGTTCCATTTCGTGTTCCAACAACAGCAGGAGTTCCAAGCTCACGACTGACAATGGCAGCATGGCATGTTATTCCACCTTCATCAGTTACGATTCCGGCAGTTTTTCGCATTGCAGGAACCATGTCTGGATTTGTCATTGTGGTGACCATGATGTCACCAACTTTGACCTTGTCAATCTCAGTGACGTCATGTACCCGGACAACAGGTCCACTTACCAGTCCTGGTGATGCACCGATCCCTTGTACAATAACTTTTTCTTCTTTTACTTCCATTTCTTGCAGACCTCTCTTTTCATCTGACACTTTTATTGTAGTTATTGGGCGGGATTGCAGAACATAGAACTCGTCTCCTACAATACTCCATTCCATATCTTGTGGGACGCCATAGTGTTCTTCTGTAACATGGCCATATGTTGCTAAGCGTGAGATCTCATCTTCTGATAAAACCTCTTGTTCCTGGCGTTCAAGACTGACGTCAAGCATTTTTGTTCCATTCACTCCATCACGTACGATCTCGATGAGCTTTTTGGTAATTCTTCTCCCAACAAGCATTTCGGATTCATTATTCCAGACATAATTATCAGGAGAGACAGATCCGGAAACAACTGCTTCCCCAAGACCCCAGGATGCCTCAATAATGGTGAATGATTCTCCTGTGACTGGATGTGATGTAAACATAACTCCTGATTTCTCAGAGGTTATCAGCTGCTGCACGACAACAGCGATATTGACGGAATGATGATCAAAGCCTTGTTTCGCACGGTAATAAATTGCACGCCCATTGTACAATGATGCCCAGCATTCCTGAACTGCATGTAATACGTTTTCTATTCCAGATACATTGAGAAATGTTTCCTGTTGTCCAGCAAAGCTTGCATCAGGCAAATCTTCTGCTGTTGCACTTGAACGAACCGCGACATAGATTCCTACACCTGTAAATCGTTTGTATGCAGTTGTTATTTCGTCGCGTATTGACTGAGGCATAGCGGCGTTCATGACTGACCGTTTTACCTTTTCAGATACTTCACGCAGAGCTGCGCTATCTTCTACATTTACTGCACCAATTTCATCGAAAATGCTATTTTCGAGTCCGGATTCAGTAAGGAATCGACGAAATGCCTGACTTGTGACTACAAATGCATGAGGAATTGGAAGGCCAATTGATGCCATTTCACCAAGTGATGCTCCTTTTCCTCCAACAGAAGCGATGTCTTCTTTTCTAATCTCTTCAAGCCAAAGGATGTCTGGGACTTTGGTCATACTGACTACTTTTCACCTCTGTTATGGATATATGTTTCTGTATAGAACTTACGCAAAATTACATGCTTGTAGATCATAATGCCTTATTAAGTCACTTCAATTAAGTATTTTGAGTTAGCAAATGTTTAAGTCATGTTGACTTTTGCGTAACTCCTACTGTAGTTCAAGCTGGTGGAATCAGCATCTTTCA
>WRER01000006.1 GCA_009779205.1 Methanobacteriota archaeon
CACTACACTCATCTCCTCACCTGCAGCAGGACAAGAATTTTTTTTTGATTCAAGGAAGAGTTTATTCATCTCTCAACCAAAAGGAACTCCGCCGAGCGATGCAAAATACAGAAATGCTTCCTTCTGTGCAAATTCCCACTCTTCACATTGTGGATGCAGGAGATATAGCATATAACCGATGGGTACTCACCACTCCTGAGATCTCCATCCTTTCACGAATCTATGCGGTCTCCCGTCAAGCCTTTGATCATGTGTGTGCGAAATCAGCGATTGATCATAATATTTGTGTGGACATCAACCTTGCAGCTCTCGTCGATAAAGGAATAGCGAGACAAAAAGCACTGCGACAGTATGAACATATTGTAACTCTCGCAAGAAAGTATGAATTTGGTCTTACCATTTCAAGTGGAGCTAAAGGCTATCTCGGACTCTGTACTCCGCGCGAAATAATGGCAATGTGCACGCTTTTTGGGATGGATGAGGATATGGTTGCTCGTTCTCTCTCTACGCCATTCCACCTGTTGTATCCACAGCAATGTGTGAGAGAGGTGGTGCAGGAAAAAGGGGGAATATGAATGAAACGATTGAATCCTGCAATGCGGGAGAATTTCCGCTACATTCTTGTAAAAATTGAACCTTATAATGCACACAGCCTCTATGCATGGGCAAGCGGAGAAGAAGATGAAACCACATCGCAGTATAATGCAAAAAAACTCTATTATACTATCTCTGCTGCAATTACAGACTGGTATGGCGATTACATTGCAGCACAGATTGGAGTTGCTGTCCTTGCAATTATGGGGCCATTTGCAATCATACGTATGCGAAGGGGAACTGAAAGAGATGTTTTTGCAATTTTGCCATTTATTCGCGAACATCTACACACAGAAATCCGCCTTGCTGCACTACAGACTTCCGGAACCATACGCACTCTGAAAGAAGAGATATACCGAAAGCAAAAGTACCTTAGCAAGCAAAAACCAGCCTTTATTGAGATGGAAAAACCGGAGATGGAAAGGCTCATGCCAGATATGAGATTAGAGGTGGGTGATACTGACACTGATCCCGTCTTTCCCATGTGGGTGCACACATCCGGAGCAGTAGATATTGATCTTCCCAATGATAACCTCGATAAAAAAGAGAATGGGTTTAACCGTGTCCGTCTCCAGTACTTAACAAAGGACGATCTTTAGGGACACATCATGATGAATCAACAACAGGCGGCATATGATCGGGCAATCACGGTATTCAGCCCGGATGGGCGACTTTATCAGGTTGAATATGCAAGAGAAGCAGTAAAGCGGGGAACAACCGCAGTCGGCATCAAAGTGAAAGATGGTATCGTTCTTCTGGTTGATAAGAGAATCAGCTCACGATTGTTGGAATCTAACTCAATTGAAAAAATTTTTCGTATTGATGAGCATATTGGGGTTGCATCATCCGGGCTTGTTGGTGACGCCCGCTCACTTATCGATCGTGCGCGTATTGAGGCACAGATTAATCGGATCTCGTATGGAGAGGCGATCGATGTCGAGACACTTGCAAAGAAGCTTGGTGATCATATGCAGACATACACTCAGTTCGGAGGAGCACGACCATATGGAACCGCACTTTTAATTGCAGGTGTGTCTGATGGAGAGTTCAGGTTGTTTGAGACAGATCCATCTGGAACATTGCTTGAATATAAAGCAACTGGCATTGGAACCGGGCGCCCTGCGGTGATGAAACGATTTGAGAGTGAATACGATCCTGATGTAACGGTTATGGAGGCTGTAGCACTCGGTATTTCAGCACTTCATGATGCGACAGAAGGAAAGTTTGAGCTGAACACAATCGAGATAGGCATTGTGGATCTGGAATCTGGTTTTAAAAAGTTGCCTCGCAGCGAAATCGAAGCTCTCCTTCCAAAAGATCTGCTTTTGACGGAAAAATCTGATGAAAAGGCTGAAAAAAAGCCAAACTCAGAACAAACCTCTGAGCAACCAAAGATCCGTCGGAATGCGAAAAAGGATTCGTCTGATGATTCTGCGGGATCAGATACATCAGGAAAGTAACTCATTTTTTAAGTCAAAAGAAATTCTGGTGGGAGATAGCTGATGATTTCACTTGATGATGCAGTAATTGCACGATTTGAGAGTCATGGATGCAAGTTTGAGATCTTGGTGGATCCCGACAAAGCTGCCTTGATTCGCTCCGGTTCCGCTATTGATATTGAGGATAGTGTTGCGGCACTGCATGTATTTGAAAATGCCAGTCAGGCAGAACGAGCATCTGATGAAAATCTGCTGAAAGTATTTTCAACAACCAACTTTAACGAGATCGCAGAAAAAATCATACGTAAAGGCGATATTCACCTGACTGCTGATCAGCGCCGACAGATGATTGCAGATAAGAGAAAGCAGATCGTTGCATTTATCGCACGTCATGCAGAAAATCCTCAAACTAGCCTTCCTCATCCCCCGCAACGTATTGAAAACGCACTTGACGAAGCGCGTGTGGCAGTTGATCCTTTTAAACCAGTGGATGAGCAGGTAAAAGAGGCAATGAAGGCCATTCGACCCTTGCTTCCGATACGATTTGCGGAGCTGCGCCTCGCAGTTAAGATCCCTGCGGATTATGCTGCTCGTGCATATGGAGATATTGCGGCAGTTGCAACGATTGAGAGGGATGAGTGGCAAAAAGATGGTTCATGGATCTGTGTAGTGACGATCCCAGCTGGTATTCAGAATGACTTCTATGGTCTCTTAAATAAAATTTGCAAAGGGGATGCAGATGTCAAGATTTTGAAGAACAACTGAGAACAATGTACGCAACTCAAGGTAACTATAAGTGTTTTAGATGCAAATGATATTGACACACTGGAGAATATAGTATGGCTCAATCAAAACATAGGGCAAAGGGAAGAGTTTCAGGGAGTGCTGGCCGTTTTGGTCCAAGATATGGTCGATTTATTCGAAAAAGAGTAAAAGAGATCGAGGTTGTTGCAAAGGCGAAACACCTCTGTCCAGCCTGCGATAATCGTGCAGTCAAGCGAAAGGGAACTGGGATCTGGGAGTGTAGAAAGTGTGGGTACAAGTTTGCAGGAGGCGCATATGTTCCACAGACTCCAAACCAGAAGATTTCACTGCACACTATTGAGCGTTCTGTAAAGGAGGCGTAAATACATGGGAGGTACATATAAATGTGCCAGATGCAAGCAGAAAGTTGAGCTTGATGATCATGTGCGCTGTCCTTTTTGCGGGCACCGTATTCTGTTTAAGGAACGTGGGGCTGCAATTAAGGTGTTGAAGGCTGAGTAAAGCCAGTATGGCACTGGTTACAACGTCACGGAAGAGTACTCCGCTTGTGCGCAAGATTGCAAAAGATCTCGCGTTTGCAACAGGAAGCACATACCTGTCACGTGGAAAGGCAGGGATTCGAGATATTGCACATAACCATCCCTACTTTTTTGTGATCTCTGAGCTTCGTAATTCTCGCATTCGTATTCAACTGTTTTTTACCGATACAACCTTGATTGATGTTGTGGCAACTGATGTTCAGGGTGGAATGCGTGACTGGCCTCTGTTTCGTGGTGTCAGAACATCAAATGAATCATATGCAAAGTCGATTAAAAAAGCGTGTGCCTGTGAAACAATCTTCTTTGAATCTGAGCTTGATGCAATCAGTTATGACGGTCAACAAAAGCGATATCATACGTTGATTGTTGAACAGACAAAGATGTGATAGATGTGATAGAAGAGATACAGTACGGCTGTGAGTCACATTTCTGTTTTGAAACGCCGTACGCTCCGTTAATATATGCTTCACTCCTTTCAGCAGAAGATGTTACTGGAGGCAAATCACATGCTGTGTGTCAGATGTGTGGACCGAACAGGGTGGAGCTTCGGGTGTATGCAGTAGACGTTCGTGCCCTTCGAGCTGCATTGAATAGCTGGCTAAGGCTTTTTAGTGTAGCAGCCGAAATGTGTGAGTTATCAGAAGACCAAAGGTAGTTGTATGAAGCAGATTTCTCCAAATATTCAAAACCAAATTACGATGTTACAGCAGATGCAACAGCAGCTGCAAACATTTGTATCACAGCGTGGGCAGTACGATCTTGCAGTGCAGGAGGCAAAACGTGCGCTTGAGGAACTGAATGATGTCCCTGAAGATCGTGCAGTATTTATCACTGTTGGCACAGTGATGATGCAAAAGCCAAAGGAGTACGTGATATCTCAGCTGAACGAACGGGTTGAAACACTTGAAATTCGGGTTCGTTCTATTGAAAAACAAGAAAAAATGGTTGAAGAGAAGTTTGAGACCCTTCAGGCACAGGTAAAGGCTGCAATTGAAGGACGAGCTCCTATTGTTGCAGAATAGATTGTTGTAACTCATTGGAATTTTTAGTTGGAATTTCTGGCTTATTTCTTTTTTGCGAGGGTTGCCGAGCCAGGTCAAAGGCGATAGGTTTAGGGCCTATTCTTGTAGGAGTTCGAGCGTTCGAATCGCTCCCCTCGCACTTTCTTTTGTGCTTTCCATCACATTGTCGTTTGCTCTTTTCAGCTCCATCCTAAATTCCTCAAAAAATGTTCAAACCCACAATTTCAAGTGTGGAATGTGGGACATATGATTGCTTACCAAAAAAGAAATACTACTTTTCAGTTGCTGCGGAAAATGGGATTCAACCTTGTAAACATTTGATTGTTACACGTAAACCAAGTTTTATGTGTTATTTTACTTTCTACCATATTGGTCGACGTATTTTTTTATAAAAGAAGTAACCTTTATTTCTTTTTATATCTATCTTCTTTCTTATGAGCCTGAAGCCGCGCCTCAATTGCTTCACAAATTACTTTGATCGTATAAACACGGGCATAATATTTATTATTTGCAGGCACAATCGTCCATAGTGCGTGGGGAGTGCTCGTGCGGTGAATCATATCATCTACTGCACTGAGATACTGTCCCCACTTTTCGCGATTTCTCCAATCTTCATCAGTTATCTTCCATTGTTTCTTTGAATCCGCCTGACGTGCCTCGAATCGGCGTAATTGTTCATCTTGATCAATGTGCAGCCAAAATTTAACAATAACTGCATTGTTGCCATACAATAACGATTCCATCTGATTAATCTCATAATATGCACGTTTCCATTCATCTTCACGACAAAAACCTTCAACTCGTTCAACAAGTACGCGACCATACCAACTTCTGTCAAAAACAGTCATATGTCCATTTTCAGGAAACATTTTGTAAAATCTCCAGAGGTAATGATATCTATTTTCAACGATATTTGGCGCTGCAACAGGCTCAACGACATAACCCCGAGGATTAAGAAGAGAAGTTAATCGAACAATACAACCTCCTTTTCCTGCTGCATCCCATCCTTCAAACACAACAAAAACCTGAATTCTCGCTTTATAAAATGCAATTTGAAGGTCTGCAAGCTTTTTTTGCCATCGTTTCATCTCCTCTTTATACACAGATCTATCCATTGGCACATCAGGGTCCAGATTCCCAAGGACAGTTGATTCAAGCAGAACACTTGGTGGTTGTTCTTCCTCCGCTTTGTGAATGAGGTATGTTTCCTGAAAGGATCTCTGCCTCTGGAGCCATAGCTCAATAGATGAGATAATACTCTTTAATGCCTGAACCTCAGCGTATTTGATCTGTTCTGCTACAAGGATACTCCACGGTGAAGAGGCAAGATCAGTACGCATAAACATTTTTTCGAAGAGAGCAGTTCCTTCATGATAGCCAGGTAAAGAGTTCTTTTCCCTCCTTTCTGCACCACCCTTTGTGCCTGGCGCGAATACATCCCAATGTTTTTCGCGAATTCGCTTTTCCTGCTCTTTTTCGCTTATTTCTAAAAAAAACTTAATGACAAGGTATCCATCAGCGGCAAGTTGTGTTTCAAAATCCACAGCAGCATGGAGCGGTCCATCTGGAAATGAATCCATTTCTTTTGCATTGTATTGTTCTGCAATGGCTCGACTGTACCAACTTCTATCAAAAATAGCAATAACTCCGGATGCAGGTAACTGATTCCAATATCTCCACATGAGAGAGTGAGCTCGTTCAACATCTCGAGGCTCACCCACTGCAATGACTCGAACTCCACGGGGATCAAGTGCCTGATACAGTTTATTGACAAGGGGAGAAATCCCTGATCCTCGCCTACCCTCAATAATGATAAGAACTGCACGCTGCTGTTTTTGGATTTGTCGTTGAAGCTCATTCAGTTTTACGCGCAGATCATCAATAATCGCATCATATGACTCAGAACTAATGCGAACAGACAGATCAAAGGTCTCTAACATTACTTTTATTTTGACGCTTATCCCATAAGATACGTTCCATTTGCTCTACAATTCCAAACAAACAACTTTTATATATGTCATCGCTAAAATAAAACATGTTTAATTTACATGTGTGTCATGAAACGTATGAGCGGTAATTGTATATGATCAATCGTGTAAGATCTTGTGGGAATTTTCGTGAGAGAATTACGAATACATGGAAGAGGCGGTCAGGGCTCTGTTACTGCCGCCGAACTTATCGCCGTTGCGGCGTTTAAAAGTGGTGTTCAGACGCAAGCCTTCCCTGCTTTTGGCGTTGAGCGGCGAGGTGCACCGGTACAGGCATTTGTGCGTTTTAGTGATGAAAAAATCCGCCTCCGTAGCCAAATCTATCACCCAAATTATGTCATAGTACAAGATAGCAGTCTTATCGCTGACATAGATGTGTTTGCAGGGCTAGAAGCAGGTGGAATTGCACTCATTAACACAGAAAAAGAGGTTCAGAGAGCTGTTCCGGAAGGAGTGAAAGTGATTTTGGTCGATGCTACAAAGATTGCACTCGAAGAACTCGGACTGCCGATTGTAAATACAACATTACTTGGTGCATTTGCAGCAGTCAGTGGAGAGATAACACTTGAAGCACTATCTGAAGCATTATCAGAGCGTTTCGCAGATTCACTTGCTGAGAAGAACATCAAAGCAGCGACTATTGCATACAATATGCTAAAAGGTGAGGTTTAATGGCACTTAGAATCGGCTGTGCTGCGCCACCGGGCAATTCCAGAAATAATAAAACTGGATCGTGGCGTGTTTTTAAGCCAATATTTAATTATGAAATCTGTACAGCATGTGGCATTTGCCAATCCCTCTGTCCAGACGCTTGTATTACCTTAGTGAATGAACAGTATACGCCAGATTATGCATTTTGTAAAGGATGCGGAATATGTGCCAATGACTGCTCAACGGATGCAATTACGATGGTTTTGGAGGAGAAGTAGATGTTACAGGTATTAGAAGGATCAATTGCTGTTGCAGAGGCAGTGAAGGTATGTAAAGTAGATGTTATCTCTGCATATCCCATCACTCCTCAAACTCATATCGTTGAAAAACTCGCTGAGATGGTAGCTGAAGGTGAGATTGATAGTGAATACATCTGTGTAGAAAGTGAGTTTTCTGCCCTGTCCGCATGTCTTGGAGCTTCAGCAGCAGGATCACGTGTGTATTCTGCAACATCTTCTCAGGGTCTCATTTTAATGGCTGAGGTCTGCTTTAATGTAGCAGGTATGCGCCAGCCAGTTGTGATGACAATTGCAAATCGTGCGATGGGAGCTCCACTCTCGATCTGGAATGATCAGCAGGACTCACTGACACTTCGAGATTCTGGCTGGATTCAGGTGTACGCAGAGGATGTACAAGAAGTAACTGACCTTCACATTATTGCATACAAAGTTTGTGAAGATCACCGCGTTCTTCTGCCAGCATTTGTCTGTTTTGATGGATTTGTTCTGTCCCATACCTATGAGCCAGTCGAGATTCCGGATCAGGGTCTTGTAGACAAGTACCTGCCTGCATATAATCCATATAATATGTTGGATGCAAAACAGCCCCTGAGCATGGGAATGTATGCGACACCAGATTATTATCACGAGTTCAGATATGAACATGAGATGGCAATGCAACGTGCTGCTGGTGTCTGGCGTGAGGCAGGAGCAGAGTTTGCAAAGATCTTCTCGCGTGACTACTCACAAGCCGTAGAAGGGTACAGACTCGAAGATGCCGATATCGCACTTGTTGCGCTTGGCTCTGTATGTGGAACGATTAAAGATGCCATTGATGAGATGCGAAACGATGGTCTAAAAGTAGGTCTTTTAAAGATTCGAGTATACCGCCCATTCCCTGCTGATGATATCAAAAAAGCGCTTTCAGGAATGAAAAAGGTTGCAGTTGTAGAGAAGAATCTCTCTTCCGGAAGCCGAATGCTCGGTATTGTCGGGCTTGAAGTGAAGGATGCAATCAATGATTCATCGATTTCCGTATTGAGCTATGTTACAGGGCTTGGTGGACGCGATATCAGAAAATCAGATATTCGTAAGATTGTGAATGCGTGCAATGAAGGAAAAGGAAATATGTTCTCCGGACTCAGGGAGGAGATTTTATAATGGCTGATACATCTGTTGAGTTATTTGAGCCTGGACACCGAGCATGTGGCGGTTGTGGACCTGCACTTGCAGCTCGCCATATCCTGAAAGGTTCCGGACCTGATACTATTGTTGTTGCATCTACCGGATGCATGGAGGTCTTTTCAACGCCGTACCCTGAAAGTGCCTGGAAAGTTCCATGGATTCATTCTCTGTTTGAAAATGCAGCAGCTGTTGCATCTGGGATTGAAGTTGCATTAAAAAAGCAAGGTCGTAAGGAGCACATCGTTTGTATCTGTGGAGATGGTGCGACATTTGATATTGGAACCATGTGTATATCAGGTGCATTTGAGCGTGGTCACAATATTACCTATGTGTGCTATGATAATGAGGCATATATGAATACTGGTATTCAGAGATCTGGTGCAACTCCATATGATGCAAGTACAACGACATCTCCGGCAGGGTCCGCTTCACATGGAAATCGGACACAAAAAAAGGATATGCCGGCAATTTTAGCAGCACATGGTGCTCCTTATGTTGCAACAGCCTCTATTGCATACCCAAATGATATCGTTAAAAAGGTAGAGCGTGCAGTAAACATACCCGGGGCTTGTTATATCCAGATTCACGCACCATGCTATACGGGATGGGGTTTTGAGGGTGCAAGAACAATCGATGTTGCCAAACTGGCGATCCAAACCGGATTATGGGTTAACTATGAGATGGTTGATGGAGATGTTGAGAAGGTTAAAAAAGTAAAGCGAAAACCTGTTGATGAATATCTCGCTGAACAGAAGCGGTTTCGCCATCTGTTTAAACCCAAGCGCAATGATGAAGAGATTGCAAAAATACAGGCTATTGCAGATAGAAATGCCGCAAACTTTGGCATCGATATCTAAACCCTTTTTTACACTGCTTTCACAATGTTCAAATTACCAAAATTATATCATCTGCAATCGTTCTAAAATCAGATTGGCCAACCCTCATTATTCCGGAATGAAAGGTCTAAGGGTGCGTCCCAAAATTTGGGGGGAACCCAAATGGAAATTATTGCTTTCATGCAGCAGCTATTCCGGATGACATGCTATCACGAAGATAGGAATCGAGGAATTCGTCATTTCTGACAGGTGAGATATTTTTTGAATGGCACAGTTCGGGTCTGACTAAACATTCGTTGTTTTGTCTACCCCAGAAAATGTGATGTACCCAAGGTCTAATGTATGATTAGCACGAATCAGATATTCAATGTCTGTTGCGGAAAATATACCTGTATCTGAAGAAACTTATAGTCAGATCCTGGAACTCAGGCGCCCTGGAAAATCTCTCGATGACACTCTCGCGAGATTGGTGGAGAGCGTAAAAAAACAACGGCTCACAGACGATATTGAAGATGTCATGACCCGCAATGAGTTCGTGGAATTGATCCTGTGACATTTCACCTCATGGTGGATAAACGTGCACTTGATTTTTTAACCTCTCTCAATATCAAAGATCAACGGATTATCAGGGAAAAACTGAAAATATTGCAAGATAATCCCTATCCTAGCCCGGATGGAGATAAAGAGAAACTCCATACAAATAAAAAGCGTGAATCTTACCGATTACACATTGCACGTTCATTCACGGTAATTTACAATATAGATCCTGACGGCAGCCTCATTTATATCACCCACATCATGCCCATCGAAAAGGCACATCGAAGGTACGGCGTATTTGAACAGTCCAGATTCCTTCATTTAGGCTGTTCTATAAAAAATCTACTTTTCGCGTTAGAATCTATTGAAAAAAAAGAAATTAAATGCCAGGCAATCTTCTACTCTTTTGATGGTTTTATTGACTACACCTCTTGCAACGACTCTAAGATCCTCATAGATTCGCGATATTGTTCAGCAGGTGGTATTCTGCAAAAATCAACCGTTTTATCATAATGTTCTTTTATAACAGTTTCAATCTCCTCTAGTGTGACCCGGAAAAATTCCCTTCTGGTATTTATCATATTGAGTTTCTTCGCATCAAATGCACGGTGAAGAGCTGCTTCTAGCGAAGGTGCATCCTCAGAGAATACCATAGCATGGACGTCAAAGTTGAATGGGACAGATGCATCTCCTAACTCATATATCCGATCCATCGGATCGAGTCGCCGAGTCATCCCAATCTTATAGACATGCTCTCCAAAAGACCCGATATTTGAAATTACATATACATACCCAGCTTTCATATTCGCAGCCCTGTAATCCACGTCTTCTAATGCCTTGTCCAGATCCTCGATTTGATGGGATATTGTCTCCTTCTTTTCAATGAGAGCTTCTTTTTGTTCTTCTGTTTTTGCTTGCTCGATCTGATCTTCAAGCTTCTTTAAGACATTGTTATAATGGCTCTGCTCTTTTTCGATTTCTCTTCTTGCTTCTTCTATTTCTTTTGCGATTTTAGCTTGCTCACGCTGTTCTTCTTTTAGCCTCCTTAGTTCTTCCTTTTCTTCCTGCTTTTTCATTGCCCACTCTATTGCAAGATGAAGCTCATGCATCTTCAAATTGAGGTAATCAGATGTAATTACGACTCTATTTGATGAATTTATCTTGTTGAGGTCGTCATATGATTTTTGAATTCGTGCCTTCATGCTGTCAATATTATTAAATTTGACCCGGTCAATGGCATTTTCACATTCTGTATTAAATGTTCTGATAATCTGCTTTATGTTATTTGTTGTAAACGTTTTTCCTTTCGCTTTACTTCCATCTATAGTCCACTCGATCTCACAAATTGCCGCCGTTTTTCCCTTTATCATCTCTTTTTGCATATCCCGAATCTGGCTCAACCGACCTTTGAATTCCTCAGAAGTTGCAAAGTCATATAGCGGTTCATAGAGATTGAATTCCTGTAAAAGAATTGTATCATCGAGTTCTATGATGTAGTTCTTTTTTTCTGCAATAACAGCGTCTTGTTTGTGAAGTTCTATCTTTAGTTCTTTTATCCTTGATTCGAGAGCCTCTATTTCCGCTCTCTTTTCTGAAATTGTGTGAGTAAGGGTTTGTACGCTTTTCATTTCAGGGGTTATACTTTTCTCAATTGACCGTATTTTCTTGTCTTTCTCGTCTGCCTCTTCCTTATATATCTGTATAATCCCTTTCAGTCGCTCAATTTCAGCTAGTTCTTTAGAGTTGAATAATCCCATTACTTCTTTTCTTATTACAGCCGAGAAAATATACATTTCGATTTTGATGCCAATCGGTTGAAACCAGGCTTGGGTTCATAATGCCCATATGAACCCACAGTCAATGTGTTAATATCAGAATATGGAGCAATTCTACAGTGTAAAAAGGACTGACTGAATATGTGTGACGAATATGATGAATTGCATCTTGATGAATTGCGCAAAAAATGGGATGCAGAAAGATCTATGTGGAAAGAGTTCGCCCAGAATAATTTGTTAGGCAGAGAGTTAGAAAAAGTCGGTGAATTTGAAAAGGCAATCGAATTGTATGAACAGAATGTTGCAAGAAGAGATGAAGGAAGTCATCCATACGAAAGGCTCGCTGTGATTTATTCGAAAATGAAGAAATATGATGATGTAAAGAGGATTTTAGAGATTGTAATAGACC
>WRER01000007.1 GCA_009779205.1 Methanobacteriota archaeon
AGCTTGCCATTGAGGCTGTCCAGGAAAGAAATTAACATATACATCGATCTCATTTTCCCATTCCCTCCTAACAGGCCGACCTCTTCTTTTTCATCGTCAATTATCGAAAATAGTTTTTAATCTCTCCGTTTATACTTTTTACCTTATGTCGAATGATTTCGATCTAACTGGTTGTTTTACAGATGACTGTGAAACCTTTGTTTGTAAGGCTCTTGGCAAACATCTCTCATGGATCGACACGTCCCCCATTGTGTCAGCTTGATTTGTTTCCATCCCACACGATCAATGGATTTATTCTCCCCTGTTGCTTTTTAAACTCTTAATTCTACAAGATAAAAAAGTTAGCTACCGCAGGTTCGCTTCAACCCTGACTCTTGATGAGTGCATAGTACTTGGTATGGAAGAACTCGCTTCAGGGTACTTCAGAATACCATGTGCAAGTACGGTACATCATTTTGCTCATGAACAACTTGGTATTTCGTGATTTTCGTGTTTCATTTAATAGTTTTCGAGGAAATCTAATGCGTAACATGGTGAATATTCAACATTCAGCGTGCTACATATAGGGGAAACGTAGGTTTATATCGATTGGTGTGAAGTACGCGCTTCAGCAGGTAGGGTGTGAGCTATGTATGCGAAGGGGGAAGGGACTGTTTCAGTTGTACGGTTTCAAATAAAATAAAAAAAGTCAAACAAAATGGAAATTGTGTATGGGCGCAAGGAGACGATGGCAAAAAAACAAAAATCGACAATCGTAGACGTGAGTCAAAACGAATTCTGTCCAGTCTCTTTACTTCTCACTGGACAGCCTCCCATTATTTGAATCTCATGTACGAGTGGTTTATCTGTCACTGTTGCTAAGTGTACAATTACTGTGACGCCTGAACAGATCAATTCTGATGATAAGCCAATGAGTGGAGTGATTCCAACAGGCATTCCATCACTTGATCCTCTTTTATTTGGTGGACTTCCTCCGGGTACGCTTGTTCTTCTCATCGGAGAAAGTGGTGCAGGGTGCGAAGAATTTACATATACATGTGCGGCAAGCCTTTCACAGATGAAAAGCGCTCCAAAGGCCAGATTAGCGGCAAATGCTATACTGCCTGAGAGTATTTTGTATGTAACAACGACCCGCCGCAAAGAAGACATTGTAAATGAAATATCTCGTGCATTTACACGAGATATGAGAGAAGAACTACAATCTATTGACTTTTTTGACTTATCAGATATGTATTTTGAAAAAAGTCTTGTTCCATTGCAGTGGTATTCGGAGCATAGCAATATTATTGAACGGATGCAATCAAAAACTCGATTGAACGACAATATCTTAACTGTGCTTGCAAATAGGCTTGATCAAGCTCCAAATCATAGTTTGTTTGTTCTCAATACACTAACTGAACTTGCAACTCAGTTCCCCGCAGAAACAGCATGGCCAAGTTTCACTGCATACCTTCGAGGTTTACAACGCGCCCTTACGATGTGGGATTCGTGCATGTATCTGATTCTAGCAAGAGGTGTCCTAAAGCCATGGCAGGAATGTGAATTGGAAGATGCGTGTGACGCTGTCATTCATTTTCAATGGGAAGTCTCATCAACTGCGAAGCGTCAACGGGTGCTTTATATAGAGAAGTTCCGCGGAATACTTCCTCAGCTGGAGGAAAAGGAATTAGTGAAATTTATAGTTAAAATAACACCTGCTCAAGGGTTTGAAGTCAACAATGTCAGGGCGGTTGTCTAATGACTTCTCAAAGCGAAGGAAATGTGCAAGAACCTGATTTATTTGCATTATTGCAGCCTTTAGAGAGCCCTCCTCCACCGGAGGAATCTCCGATCCCTCCTCCTGAGGAGAAACCAGATCTTCCCGCAAAGAAACAGTCACAACCATCGGGTTTGCCTTCTTCTCTTGAAAAAAAATTAGGTCCTATTGTAAAAGCTAGTCCACAAGAAGCTCCAATACTTCAGGAGATTGCTTCTGATGTTGGTACTGTTCCTATTGTAAAAGCTAGTCCACAAGAAGCTCCAATACTTCAGGAGATTGCTTCTGATGTTGGTACTGTTCCTATTGTAAAAGATAGTCCACAAGAAGCTCCAATACAATACCCACGCGCACGTATGGGAATTCCTGGACTTGATGAAATGCTTTCTGGCGGACTCATTCGAGGAAGTGTAGCTGCTATTGTTGGACAATATGGTACAGGAAAGACAAGTTTTGCGGTTCATTTTGCCGTTGAAGGATTAAAAAAAGATGAAACTGTATTATATATTGCTCTTGAGGAGCGCCGAACTCGTCTGATACAATATATGAACTCATATGGGGTTGATATTCAAAAATCAATCAAAAATGGAAAGCTTCTTGTGATCAATCTCGATCCATCTGACTTCAACTTAGCGATCCAAGGTGTAAAAAATGAGATCCCTGCGTTAATCAGAAAAACACAAGCAGATAGATTTGTTATTGATCCAATCTCACTGTTTGAAGATCTCTTTGCAGACGATGCAACAAGAAGACGAGAACTGATGCGATTCTTAGAGACACTGCGTGACATGACGAATTGTACTTTTCTATTTACAAGTGAAACAGATCGTGCTAATCCACTTTCCAGCAGATATAACCTGATTGAATACTTAAGCGATACCGTTGTTTCACTTCGTTATGTGCGCAATACCGAAGCCAGCGCGGTACGTCTTGCAGTAGAGATTATAAAGATGAGAATGTCAGCTCATTCCAGAGAAACAAAGCCGTACGAGCTGAAACCAGGAATGGTAGAAGTATATATAGACGCTAATGTGTTCTGATGTATATGAACTAATTCTTGAAACATAATTTTTTTATTTTTTATGCCAGATGCGACATGCTCGATTTTGTTGAACTTTGAGTTAAGTCCCTCCACGAGTTACATGTGGTATTGATGCCAGATGCGACATGCTCCTTCATGGCTTACCATACATGGACCAATCGGATGTTTAGGGGTACACGCGGTTCCATACAATGTGCAGTCATCTGGCTGTGCAATGCCACGAAGGATACGATCACATGCACATGCTGAATTTTTTGGCGTATCGCGGCATGTGACTCCGAATTTCTTCCAAGCGTCGTACTGTGCATATGAATCGCGAAGAGAAAGGCCTGAGTTTTGTATGACGGGAAAACCACGCCAAGCTGCATCACAAGGTTCGAATACGAGGTTCATTATTTCTTGCGCTTTTTGATTGCCAGTTGGAAGTACTGCACGTGGATACGCATTATCCACGCGACATTCACCACTTTTGACCTGTTCAGCAAGCATTAAGAGACCAAGCAATATGTCATCGGCCTCAAATCCAGCAACTGCCTGAGGTACTGGAAAACCTCGATATGCCTCCGTTCCGGATACGACCAAAACATGGCCGGGAAGTAAAAATCCGTCAAGAGCTGCCTCTCCTTGTTCCAAGAGCCATTTCATTGCAGGAGGAATCAAACGATGGCAAGATAAAATGGAGAAGTTGTCAGGTGGGTTTGTCATGAGCATTGCAGCAACTGTCGGTGCTGTGGTTTCAAAGCCACAGGAAATAAAAACAACCTCTTTTTTTTCTTTTTGTGCAATTTCCACTGCTTTATGAACACCCTGTACAACCCGTACATCTCCGCCTGCTTCCCCAAGTGAGGAGGAAGAGCCTGGAACTCGCAACAGATCACCATATGTTGCAATAATACATCCATTTTCAAGCAGTTCGATCGCTGCATCAATCTCCCCCTGGGGAGTGATACATACTGGGCATCCAGGACCCATTACAATCTTCAATTTTGATGGCAATAAGCTGCGGATTCCATGACGGGCAATAGATGCTTCATGAGTTCCGCACACATGCATCAGCGTCATATCTCGGTCTATAACCTCTGCCAACTTGTCCGCAATCTTGTTTCCTGCAACCATTAATTCAAGTACTATTGAGTATTAACCATAAATAGTAGTTACATGGATTCTGCAACACTAGCTGTTACGCTCGACATCTTCTATGTTTTAATTGCCGTAACGACAGGGGTAATACTCGTTATTGCATTCTATTTGCTCGTTCGAAGAGCGAAAAAAATAGCTGCACGAAAAGGATCTCATGTCCGTGTTATTATCTATCGTGCCATTACAAAACCTGGAATTTTTCTCATAACTGCATTCACTTTCCTTTGGATACTGAAAGCCGTTCCACTGCCGGTCATTCTTATTCCTCTCATCACTACCGAATATGTGCATGTGGTATATGTTATCGTTGCAGCCTGGTTTATCGGAGAAGCCCTCCACGATATCATTCATCTTTACAATGAACATCTCCGACATAAATCCCCGAATGAGAGAGTTGACAATAAACTCATCAGCTTTTTAGAGCTCACTGTTCGCTACATTATCTGGATCGTTGCATTATTCATTATTCTCGCACTTCTTCATGTGAATATAACTCCTCTCATCACAGCAGGAGGATTTATCGGTGTTGGACTCACGATTGCAGCTCAGAGTATCCTTGGAAACTTATTTTCAGGCCTGATTCTCGCAACAGACCAGCCATTCAAGATAGGAGACAGGATTCAGGTTAGCAACTATATCGGAGATGTACTTGCCATTGGAATGAGGAGTTGTTTAATTAAAACGACAGATAATCAAACCATTGTAATTCCTAACAGTCTGATCGAAAAAGATGTCGTGACCAATTTTTCAGTACCGGATCCAAGATTGTCACTTTCAATTCCACTTAAAGTTCCGTATGGCACAGATATTGAATGGATAAAAGGTATCATTCTTGATGTCGTGAATGATTGTACAGAAAAATACTCCATTATTCTCGAAGATCCAGGACCAAAAATATACTTTCAGAATTTTGGACAGTACTGCTTGACCTTCAGTTTATCACTATGGATCAGCAACTTCTCATACAGGAATGATGCAATCGATCTGATCAATAGTTCTATTCAAAAACGATTTGATGAAGAAGGAATTAAAATTCCAAGTTCTACTGTTATCAAGGAAAACGAATAGAGAAATAGTACCAGAACAGAGATGTACACATAATGGCTGCCAGTGGAGCTGAACAGAATAGTAAACTCCTGAGTTCAAATACCCCACGAAAAAAAGACGAATACACAGGCGGAGAAATTGATCCTAGTCGGTACACCAAGGTTGTAGAATTTTTGCTTGATAGTAAACATTTTGTTGTTGACTTGTATGGTGTAAAAGAGATTGTGAAGTGCACCGGAGTTACGAAGCTGCCAAATACACCTGTACATATTCATGGTATTATTGACATAAGAGGGCAGATCACGACGGTTATCGATCCTAAAAAGTACCTCAAAATTGAAGAGGGAAAGGAGAGCAGCACAGGAAAATGCAAGATTATTGTGCTAGACGAGAAAAAAACAGGTACAAAAGTTGGAATGCTTGTGGACGAAGTGGTGGCAATCACAGCATATTCTAAAGAAGATATTAACACCTCAATAGCCAATGACTCGAGCAGCTATATCAAAGGAATTGTCGAAAAGGTTACGCACGGAGCACATGAGGGAGAACGAGATAAAATTGAGTTGATCGTCTGGATTGAAGCTTCAAAGTTCGTGGAAGAACTATGAATTACACTGTTTTTTAAAAATAAAAAGTAATTATTCTTCAGGTTGCGTTTCTTCTTCAGGTTGTGTTTCTGCTTCAGGTTCTGGTGGTGCAAAGTACTGCTCAAGCGTTTTTGAACCATACTGAGTTACGATCGCGTTAATCTGAACGAAATCCGCAGTGATTTCACTTCCTCGAATCATTTTCCTTCGGCGTTGACCTTCCATAACAGGGTGGAATCCAACACCTCCACGGAGTAATGAACGGCGACGGCCTGATATTGGTAAGCTCTGTCGCGCAGGGGTGCCGTTTTTATCAGAGGCACCAGTTATCTTAATAGTGTATCCGTCAAACCCAAGCGGGGATGCATTTACTTCTTGTCCAACGTGTTTTCCAATAAATGAGCTTGCCGCAGCACCTGTTGCCGCAACATTGTATGCTTTTCCATTTTTTGTATCAGAAAGTACTACTTTAAAATCTACCATGTAAATCCAGGTTATTTGTCTATTATTTCAATCAAATAGCTATTCAAGTGAGAATTATAATCAGTTTTATTGTCCCGCTCACTCTGGAATGTCTCCAAAGAAGTCCCTACTTACATCTTCATTATTTGGTATATAGATACCGATAAGGAATGTTATGGGTGACCTGGGGAGCACAAGTACTTTGTATGCAGGACGCCTATCTTTTATTGAAATAATATGAATACCGGCAATCAGAAGATCGAGTGGGCACGCCAGTATATGCCTGTGCTTGGAAGCATTACTGAGACTTTTAAAAAGGAGCAGCCATTTGCAGGTATGAAAATTGGGATGGCACTCCATGTAGAAGCAAAAACAGCAAACCTCGTGCTGACTCTCGTAGCAGGAGGTGCTGAGGTCTACATCACTGGGTGTAATCCACTTTCTACACAAGATGATGTTGCTTTAGCACTGGATGGGTATGATCGCGTACATTGCTTTGCAGAGCGTGCTTGTTCAACAGGAGGATATTATGCAGCAATCGACGAAGTTCTCGATGCCAAACCTACGATCACAATTGATGATGGAATGGATCTCATCCATCGGCTGCATACATCGAGGACTGATGCTCTTCCATCAGTTATTGGTGCGTGTGAAGAGACCACGACAGGTATTCACCGACTGCACGCAATGGAAGCAGACGGGAAGTTGAAATTTCCAGTTCTCGCAGTGAATGATACTCCTATGAAGCGATTTTTTGACAATATCCATGGGACAGGAGAGAGCGTGCTTTCAGCAATCATGATTACAACCAATACTATGATCGCCGGAAAATGGATTGTTGTCGCAGGTTTTGGGTTCTGTGGACGAGGTATCGCACGAAAGGCAAGAAGTCTTGGAGCAAAAGTCATCGTAACCGAGATCGATCCTCGCCGTGCTCTTGAAGCATATATGGAGGGCTTTCACATTATGACGATGGAAGAAGCAACACAGCTTGGAGATATCTACATTACAACGACTGGAAATACATCTATTATCACTGAAAAGCACTTTAAAACAATGAAAAATGGCACGATTCTCTCCAATGCAGGGCATTTCAATGTTGAGATTGATCGAGTGTGGTTAGAACAAAACGCACATGATATCAGCCGACGTGATGGTATTGACAGCTATACAATCGGTAATAAGCAGATTCATGTACTTGCAGAAGGTCGTCTTGTGAATCTCGCAACACCGAAAGGAATGGGGCATCCGGTTGAGGTTATGGATCTTTCCTTTGGATTGCAAGCATTGGGTGTTCGGTATATCGCAGAACATGGAAAAACACTAAAGCCGGGTGTCCATGATGTGCCTGTTGATATTGATATGAAGGTTGCTTCCTTGAAGCTTGCCTCACTTGATCTATCTATCGATGCCCTGAGCGAAGAGCAGAAGAATTACAGTGAGAGCTGGGATGTTGGAACATAGGTTGTAACAAGTTTGATCTTTTTACTCAAAGCACACATTTTTATGAGTGACATTGGAATTCATAATGCTCAATATTTTAGGAGTTACGCAAAAATCAATAGATCTTAAACTTTTGCCAACTTAAAAAATTAATTAAAGTGGCTTAATAAGGCATTATGATATGCAAACGTGCAACTTTGCGCAAGTCCTACTCAGAATGGATAGAGATTGGAAAGATAAAAAATACGGCAAAAAAAGAATATTTAGAACACAACTGCATGATGGTGAAGTTGAAGTGATGAGTTTGGGACAAGAATTGAATGCTGATTTGTTAGTCATTGATGATTATGTTGCTAGGAAATATGCCAAATATCTAGGATTCAATACAATTGGTACAGTCGGCATCCTTCTTTTAACGAAATCCAAAGGGCTCATTCATCAAATCAAGCCATTAGGGATAGGATGGTGGCAAAAAAATTTATGTCCGTGATAGCTTATATTCTGAAGTCATGCAAATGGCCGATGAATAGTAACGAATAAAATAAGGAAGAGGGAGAGATAAATAGATACAGAAGAAAGTTCCAAAATATCAACAGATGAGAGGATACCAATGGAAAATCGATACATTCACCACACACTCATTATTATCATTGCAATATTGCTTGTTCTTGGAACAACACAAGGCATATGGGCAGAAGAGAGTAATTCAAGTGAAATATTTGAACTCGAATTAACTGCAGAAGAAAGAGGGAATGAAACACTTGTAACAGCACCAAGCCCGCCATCCAATGATGCTGGCAGTGGCATTACGCTGCATGAAGGATGGAATCTCGTATCAACGCCACGAACACTTGATAAAAACGCAAATACTGCAAAAATATTTAGTGATGTGGGCGCACAGGGACATAGTATCTGGACATATGACAGTGAAAAAGGAGGCTGGATTGATCTGACTCAAGATGATATTATTAAGCCACTTCATGGATTCTGGATCTACTCTGTACAGAGACAATGGGTTCCTTTAACATACAATAGTGATCCACTTGTAGTTCCTCCTTCCCGTAAACTGGTAAGTGGGTGGAATCTTGTTGGTCTTTCTGGTGTGCATGATGCAACTGCACGTGATGCATTTTTATCTGTTCGAAAGCTATGGACAAATATTATTGGCTGGGATGAAGAAAAACAAGGCTATGAATCATCCATCCTCAATGGAGGGGATGAAGGGAGCAATGAGATGACTACCCTGAAGACCGGAAATGCATATTGGGTATTTATGACCGAATCTGGAACTATGGCTGCACTGGATGCTTAAACGGACGATGAAATGAAGAATAAACCATTGCCTCATTTCAAGCGGTTCTTTTTCATCTGGATGTGCAGTATATTGTGTCTATCTTTTTTTTGTGTACCAATTGTCTGTGCTGAGGAACGGTTTCTCTCAACAACAATTGAGGATCCAACCTACTGGATCGCAGAAGGAGTAAAATCGTTCAGTATCGGAGATTTTGATTCTGCCCTTTTGATGTTCAACACTGCGATTGCATTAAACCCTCAATATGCTCCAGGATGGAACTGGCGTTCAAAAGCACTTACAGAGCTTGGGAATAAAGAAGCTGCTGCCGAGAGTCTGAATGTTGCAGAAGCACTTGAGCCACTTATTCAGGACCCATTCAGAATGCGTGTTGGAGCTCTTGCAGATGTGCAGATGACACCTATTCCAACCTTGCGGCCAATTCAATCAGATAAAGATGATGACGATTTTGTAAAATCAAGAATTGATGTCGAGAAGAAGCCAGACCCTGATGGAGCAGATATTGTATTAAAAGCATTTGAAGCGAGCGTAGATCCAAAAACAAACCAGCTGAATCTGACGACGACGTACGCAAATACAGGACTGAAACCTACGCGCTTCTTTTATGTCACGTACCACATTTCGTCCTCATCTCGTATTACTGGTGAGGATCACTCGATTGGATACTACTTTGAAAGGAATCTATTGCCAGGTGAAGAGAGGACCGTGAATTCATATATTCCAATCGTTCGTATTCCAGTTGGAGAATGGTATATTGCAGCATTTGCAGATCTCACCCATAATGTAATAGAGCAAAGTAAAGAAAACAACACAATGGCACTTCGAGATCAGCGTTTGGTTGTTCCGGCAACAAGAACAGGTGCTCCAGGTGAGGGATATATCGTGAGTGCGAGTGGAGCAAGAACTCAAACATCTCTCCCGGATCTGAAAGTCACTGCACTGTCTGCACCAGATATTATGTACATCGGACAGGAGACGATGATTGCTGCAACGATTCAAAACACTGGAACGGGAGATGCTGGCTCATTCACGACACAATTCATTCTTTCAAGAGATGTTCGAGTGGGAGATGATATTATCCTGAGTCAAGGAAACATTCCCGGCCTCAAAGCGGGTATGGCTACCGATGGTATTGCAACACCGGTCGTTCCTGAAATGATACCCGGGTATTATTACTATGGCCTTGGGCTTGATCCCGAAGGGAAGATTGCAGAGAGTGATAAGAGCAACAATGTTGCATTTTCAACGATTCCAATCAGAGTTATCAGAGAAATAGAGAGCATATCAGACGTCGCGATCGCTGATCTGGCAGTTGAATCTCTCTCAGCGCCAAAATCCGCATATATTGGGGGAATGGTTGAAATAACCACAGTAATTCGGAATGACGGCCCGATTTCATCAGGACCTTTTGCTGTTGCTCTGTACCTTTCAAAAGATTCCATCATTACAGAAAATGATATCCTGATAAGCTATGGACAGACAGAACTCCCGGCAGGCACGACTCGGAGTGCAACCGCACATCCAATCATTCCTGCAGATCTATCTCCAGGCGAATGGTACTTTGGTATCATCCTGGATCCGGATGAAGTGGTAACTGAAAAAGATCGAAGAAATAATGTTGCAGTGGCATCACATGTGACGATTATGTCATAATTTTTTCTATTTTTCCCACTATTTGCAGCATCTGTGAAGGGTGAGAATCTCCCAGATCTCACGTTGCTAAGACCACTGACTCACTTATGAATACAGGTTCTTAGAAGAGATACTTTGATGCAATATTTGCACCGGTGGTAAGAAGACCTGAAATGATCTCATTTCCTCCTAATACCTCATAGATTACCTCTTCTTTTGTGATAGTGAACTGCTTTGAAAAGGGAACTGATGGCTGTAATACCCATAGATCTACCTTTGCAGCTCCTGATACAACAATCTCCATATCTCCATCTGTAAGAAGATGCAGCCCGGCAGTTACGATCTCACTGTTGTTTACCTGTGCTGGAATTGTGATATCTGTAGTTGAAGATCCAGCGATTTTGATCTCACCCATCCCTTCTGTTGTACCGGTTGCGAGAAGAAGAGGTTCGTCATTCCTCTGTGCGGTGATCGTATAGGCAAGTTCGGTCACTGTTGCTCCAAGAGGGTATGGGTTTATAATCTCGATTTTGACATCAAAATTCATTGTTGATCGTGTCAAGCTTGTTATCTTTACACCTTGCACTTCTATCGTTGGTTCTTCGCTGATTATCATACTTCCAATAAGGAAAAGAACGACAAGCGCGATAAAAGCTATGAAAAGTGCCGAAATGGGTAATGTATCCATCGTATAATGTATCATTATACCCTTCATTTAATACCTCACAGATTCAATTTTATAGTATGGTATTAACGCAAAATTCTACAATCATAGAAGTTCTACAGGCAAATCCAAATGCAGGTGAAATTTTCGCACGTTTTGGTATGGGCTGTGTAGGC
The DNA here is from genome assembly GCA_009779205.1 of Methanobacteriota archaeon. Classification (GTDB taxonomy): domain Archaea; phylum Halobacteriota; class Methanomicrobia; order Methanomicrobiales; family Methanospirillaceae; genus Methanofilum. Next base: position 11,262 of record WRER01000007.1, read on the forward strand.
TGTGCAATTGGTCGTGGAGAAACAGTAGCACAGGCTGCACAAGCTCATGATATCCCTCTCTCAGATCTTCTCAGTGCTCTTGGTATTCAAGAGTAAATCTTATATTTTTACGGCTTTGAGTGTAACTGTTCAGTTGCCAAAACAAATCTTTTTTTAGAGAGAAGCTCGACAATCAAAACCATTATAAGAGAATTTGAGTTTTTTCGGTTACATTTTAACCCGTCTGCCACCGTGACTGAATAGTTACAAAATGTGGTTTCCGATAGGGGTTACAAAAAGGTATGGCAACTACTCAGCCACCAACGTTAATCCTGCAGAAAGGCAATGCGTAAAAATCATATGGCATAGCTATTCAACCGCCCAAAGCACATGATCTGAATGGAAAAGTGCGAACGGCATTTATTTTCAACTCTCGCAGCTTTTGAAAATACCTTTCGTGCTTCCTTCCTGCCCTGCCTCGCCGGCAGGCAGGTTCGTATTCATTGCCTATTCTTCTGTTTTTTCATTTGCAACGTAATACTCAAGACAGTCCCGTTCATGCACTTTTGAGAGTTGTGGTCGTCCCTTCTTTATTCCGGGCTTATACCCAAACATATGCTCAAGCTCCAACTGGGCTGCATGCATAAAAAGAGAAATTGGAATACGTACCGGACAGCGTAATTCACACTGCCCGCAGTTCACACACGAATCTGCAACATGGGAAAA
>WRER01000008.1 GCA_009779205.1 Methanobacteriota archaeon
AAAGGAGGAGTGATTGGCGGCTCTCTCATTAAAGGTTTGTTCCATGACGGTGAAGAGATCGAGATCCGTCCAGGAATTCAGCAGCAAGTTGAGAACAAAACCAAATGGGAACCAATCATAACAAAAGTCACTGCCATACATAAAGGAGTGAAAAAAGTCGCCACTGCAACTCCAGGAGGACTTGTTGCATTTGGGACAAAGCTTGATCCAGCCATTACTAAAAGTGATATGCTTTCCGGGCAAGTGGCAGGGCATGTTGGAAAACTTCCGCCTGTCTGGAATCAGATGTGGTTTTCAGTGAAGCTGATGGAGCGTGTGGTCGGCTCTGATGAAGAACAGGAGACTGAGCCACTGAAGCAGCGTGAACCATTAATGCTCTCTGTTGGAACAGCAGTAACAGTTGGAATTATACAAAACACCAGAAAAGGTGCAGTAGAAGTAGTGCTCAAACGTCCTGTTTGTGCTGAAATTGGATCTCCAATTGCAATCAGTAGACAAATCGGAGGCAGGTGGCGTCTGATAGGAATGGGAACGCTCATAGAGTAGTTCTCATTGATACAAATGGGTTTGTCAGCTCTGGACAATTTTGTCTGGATATCTTTGGTGAGATAACAGATCTTCTTGGCAAATGCACTTTTGTTACTATTGCAGAAATCAAAGACGAACTTCGTGGCCTTGGAAAAGGCAATGGAAAAGATGCAGCCGCAGCCCGATTTGGTCTCCAATTACTTGAAAAGTGTGATATTCTTCAGCCAGTACCATATTCGTCCGGTTCTGTCGATGATAAGATAGTTCTTGCAGCACAGGAACACAGATGCTATGTAGTGACGAATGATAAAGAGCTAAAACAACGGCTTTTGAGCCAAGGTGTTGCCGTGATTGTTGTGCGCGGAAAAAAGAAACTTGAAATTATCAGAAAATGAATATGTAGTTTTGAATTATCGGTGATATAGATGTATTATAAACTCACAATGGAAGATAAAGTCCGTGTTCCTCCAAACAGGATGGGCGAGGAGCTGGAAGATGTCATTATTGATGTTCTGCAGGAGCAGCTCGAAGGAAGTATCGATAAAGAAATTGGTATTTTCATTGCGGTTACAAAAGTAAATGAGGTTGGAGAAGGCGAGATGATACCTGGAGATGGGGGTGTATATTATGACGTTTTCTTTGAAGGAATTGTGCTGCGTCTTGGTCTGCAGGAAGTTATTGAGGGAATCGTCGTTGAAACAACCAGTTTTGGAGCGTTTGTCAGTCTTGGGCCAATTGATGCCATGCTTCATGTGAGTCAGATCTCTGATGAGTACATTAATTATGATGAAAAGAATGCACAATTAATATGCCAGGAATCACATGCCTACCTCAGTGTAGGGGATGTCGTACGTGCACGAGTTGTTACCCTGAGCTTGAATGAGCGGGAACCGCGTGATTCAAAGATCGGACTTACAATGAGGCAAGCTGGCCTTGGTGCACGCAGGTGGCTTGAGAGAGAGAGAGAAAACGCTGCAAAAAGCCAAAATGCAGAAAAAGGGGTGTGATCGATGGCTGCCAGAAAAACATCAAAGAAGGGGGTGGCAAAAGTCTGTCGTGACTGCCACCGCGTAGTTGATGGAGATTCATGTTCTATGTGCGGAACAGCTAATCTTACCGCAGATTGGGCTGGATATCTTGTCATAATTGATCCAGCAACAAGCGATGTTGCAAAACGCATGAACATCACTGTTCCTGGCAGATATGCACTAAAAGTTCGCTGAGAGCTGTTTTGTTACTACACTGACTTTATCTGTTCCCTTTTTCATTGAGAGTATACATGCTTACACTACTACCCCAGTATCGTTCTCTTTTTTCCAAACCATTCGGTCCGATTTTCTCCGATATGGAGGAAGTACATGCTGCATATCCAGACCACATATTTTGTAGTGTTGGAGATGTCGTAACAGAACAGTTGTTTTGTTCAAAAGCTCCATGGAAGGTAGCGATTGTTGATGGTTATACGAGAAGGAATCGTTATCTGATCGATATTCCAGCGGATGCATCTGTGCTTACAGTGGATAACCCTCCTGGCTGTATCTCTCCGATGCTGATTGCAGCAGTGCAAGAGGCTGTCTCTGATTGGAGGAAAAAGCATACTGTGATCAATATCAATGGAGAGGAGGATCTCGCTCTTCTCCCATTGCTTTTGTTTGCCCAGAGTGGTACAGTTCTTTTATATGGGCAACCGAATGAAGGAATCGTTACTCTTGTTGTAGATGATACTTCCCGCAAGCTCGCATATGAATACTTGCAGTACTTTGTGGATGACTGAACTTCACAAAAGCATGCAGAACAAATTATGCAAACCTGCAAACAGGTTGCGAAAAGGAAAAAGATGACGATGCATTGGAAGGGGTTAATCACTATCGTCCAGAGTTTAACCCATAGGTTCTGATAAAGATCACGCCAAATTTCTTTTAATCTCCTCAAATAAGGATATTTTACGGCAATATTATTACATTCAACACAAAATTTGACATATGTGTATGGCCCTAATTAGGACTGTTGTTAGAGGAATGAATATACCACCTTCAAAATAGATTGAAAGGAAAAAAGAGCAAAGTTTTGAAATCAAAAAGCGAACCTTGGGTTTAATTTGGAGTTGAATCAGACTTGATACCTAAAACATTGGACGTTAGTGTTTACGATAATCCGTTACCCAGTATTCGCGCCATTCCGTATCGTTGTTCTGATTTTGGCTGCTAAAACCGCCCATGTTTCTGAAACCACCGTGCCCGCGACCAAAGTCACCATGGAAATCGCTACGGTCAAAGCAACGCCCATTTACGCCTCCCATTTCGGTAAAACGACCATGCCGTTCTTCAAACATTGCCTGGAACCGTTTCGACAATTTACTACCATCGGAGCCGAGCTTCGTTTGCAACGCAACGATTACACGGTCGAGATAGTCACCAAACGCCTTTTGTTCATCATCAGATAAGCAAGAAAATATGTCACGAAAGTCCAGCATTTCTGGCTGTTCCTCATTTCTGCCTTTGTCTGTGAGCTTGACAAGCATAACGCGCTTGTCCCGTTCAAACGATTCACGGGTGACATAACCGCTTTTGACGAGTTTGGCAAGCAGTTCATTTAATGACGCGATATGTAAACCGAGCAGATACGCCAAATCTTTTGTGCTGATACCGTCCTGCATCTTCAATGCGGCGAGAATCCTCCCCTGTCCACGTGTGGTGTCAGCCAAATGGCTGCCTTCGGCATAGTTCCTCATATGTTGATTTTGCAACAGCCATTGGAGCCAAGTCAGTTTTTTGTAGAGTTCGTTGATCATTGTAGTGCCTCCTTACATTGTAAAGTGTGCCATTACAAAGTGCACCCTTCAAATATATAAAGGGTGCCATTTGTTTTATCCTCAAGTGTGAACCACCAAATTAAACGGAGATTAATCTTTTTTTGCCTGAATGTCTTTTAACCTGATATTTTCAAAAAATAGTTGGTATACAATTAAACCCTGATAAAATAACCTTTTAGATTAAACGGAACAGAAGCGAACGAAAAATGGATGAATTTGTAAAAGTATAATTTAACGAATTAGGCAAGATGTTTGCATGAATAATAGCGCGTCAAACCTGCCTTCCTGCCGGTCAGGCAGGGTAGGCTCGGTCTAACGGATAACTTTGCCAATGAGATAATAAATGAGAATGAGAAGGATTCTGTTTGATAGAAATAGTGAATGTTTACAGCCTCTTTTAGCTTTGATTGAGAAGCAAAAACACCGGACGCTTGTTTTGTGGGCATTTGAATATGCGGATGAGCTGACAAATAGATTTGAGGAAAAATATCCAGATGAGCACAGACCACGTGAAGCTGTCAAGACTTCTAAAGCATGGGCACAAGGTAAAGTGAAGATGCCTGTTGCAAAAAAAGCCATTCATGCTGCGCATAATGCTGCAACTCAAATATCTGACGATATTGTCTATTGCTCAATTGTCCGCGCTATTGGTCATGCTGTTGCAACTGTTCATGTTGAAACTCATGCTATTGGCGGACCCATATATGCTTTGACGGCGCTTGTATATGAGAATGAAGATGAAAATGCACAAGCGGCAGTCGCAAAAGAATGTGATAGGTTATATGAACGCTTGTTATATTGGGAATCAGCGGTAGATACTGTGCAAACATCGTGGGCAGATTTTTTATTGAGAGATGATGTTCCAAATAAAGAACGACTTCATAGAGAAAAAAGAGAAGGGAAATAACAAAGAAAAGACGCCTCGCACGTGTCCAATGGATCTTTGCCGGAGGGTTCATAGTTTTGATAAAATGAGAGGTGTTATCTATGGGTGTGTGCATATGTGATGAAATATGATTCCTTATTTTACTCTTGCATCTGGATCATTACTTTCCTATCAGTTTTATGCTTCTCCTGAAGATCCTATATATGCAGGGGATGTAATCGTTATCGATGATATCATTAAAAACCTTCATTTTTTTGCAAAGATAACTGAAATTGGATCGGCAGCTCCAAATGCACCAGTTCCTCCTCATACTGTTGCGGTTACAGCATATCCTCTGGGATTTGCTGATGAAAGAAAACAATTTCACCCCCCAAAGACAACACCAAATACAGGTTCTGTTGTCCGATATCCAACAAGTGATGATCTTACCTTTTTAACTCGTGCTATGGGAGATATTGAGATTGGAAAGATGCGTTCAGGTACCGGTGTGCTTGAAGGGGTTCCAACATGTCTTCATGCAAAGATGCTGACGCAGCATATGGGGGTCTTTGCAACGACTGGTATGGGTAAAAGTAACTTTATGAAGGTTTTTGCTGCCTCTGTTATGCGAGAGAAGCCATTTGGAATGTTGCTTGTGGATCCTCACGGAGAGTATGTAACAGGTCTTCGAACAGCAGATGGGTCTGTAAACTATGGACTTCTTCAATATAAGAAAAAAAGAGCAAATCTTTCAATTTTCTCAATACGCAGTGATGAAGTTTTAACCAAAAACAGATTGTATAGGCTGTCTTTTTCTCATCATGATTTTATGGCGACAGACCTTGGGCTGATGTATCCACTTAATACTGCCCAACAAGAGATTACATTTGCTCTGCTCCCATATCCGGGTGAGGACATTCTTGATTTCTTTCTCAATGAAGATGTTGACTCACTTCCTTCATCAATAAAGACAACGGCATATCTTGGAAATCATCCAAAAATTGTGCATCGCTTGCGAAGCCTTGATCCTGATGCACTTCGTGTTATCCAACGGCATATTGAAGATATGATGGAACGATGTGCGTTTTTCATGACAAAAGACGTCTCAACCATACAATTTATTGTAGATGAGTTATTCCAAAAGAAAGTCGTGCTTATTGATGTCCCGCAAGTAAGTGAACAAGGAGAGTTATTCATTATTGCAGTCATTACTCGTGCCATTCTAAGTGCATGCAAAGAACGAGCAGCACAAGGACAGGATACAAGACAGGTATTAATTGCTATTGAAGAGGCACAGCGAGTGCTTGGAGAGAATTCGATGGGTGCACAGATCTTTCGCGAGGTTGTAATGGAAGGGCGAAAGTTTGGAGTGGGGCTATGTGCTATCACCCAGCAGCCAAAAAACATCGATCGACGTCTGCTTGCACAAATGAATACCTCAGTCATTATGGGACTTTCTGATCAGCATGATCGTCAGACTATGGCGACAAGTGCGAAACAGGATCTTACAAAGATGATGATTGAAATTCAGACGCTGGATAGAGGAGATGCAATTATCAGTACCCTTGGTATCCCCTTTCCAGTAAGTGCAAAGATCTATCATTATGAGTCATACATTGACAGACTCAATCAAGAATAGTTTTTTGAAAACGGAAAAGCATAAGGAAACAAACAGAAAAAGCAGGGTATGCAAGCGTAATATTCTGATTATAGAAAATTTCAATTCTGCACTAATTTTGCACTATTTTGACAATCTACCTGCCCTGGCGACAGGTCAAATATCGACACTCTCATCTTTGTTTTTCTATGAACACATGTGCAGATTCATACTTATACACGTTGAATCATAACCAGAGAAGACAGTATGAGTGAGCGTGAATTTGAATATAAACAATGTCTCATAATTCGAACAGATGTGAAAATGAGTCAGGGAAAGCGTTGTGCTCAGATAGCACATGCCTCTGTCTCAGCATATGACAACTGCGGTGCGATTTTAAAGAAGAAATGGCTTTCTGAAGGCCAAAAAAAAGTTGTTCTCAAAGCAAATGACCTCAAAACATTATATGAACTGAAATCACTTGCAGAAGCAGCAGGAATCTCTGCATCACTCATACAGGACGCCGGACTCACTGAGATCCCACCAGGAACTATCACTGCACTGGGGCTTGGACCAGCACCCTGTGAAAAACTCGATCGTCTGACTGGGGATCTCAGCCTGTTATGATACACACCTCTTACGCTTCTGAGGAGGAACTTGGTCTTTCCTGGTACATGTCAGATGAGCCCGGAATAGGTGGAATACTTCGTTCAAACCCTGAAGACTTTCATGTCACAGAGATAGCAGAACACCGGTACACAGATGGAAAATATCTCATCTGTACACTCGAAAAGAAAAACTGGGATCAGCAACGAGCTGTCAAAGAGATTGCAAAACGACTTCACATTAGCACAAAACGAATTGGATTTTCTGGAACAAAGGATAAAGCAGCAGTTACAAGGCAATACATCTCTATATATGATATTACACCAGAGGCTGTCAATGCGCTGTCAATTGCTGATATGAGCCTTGAGCCCTGTGGCTATATGCAGCGCCCGCTCTCCCTTGGAGAGCTCCAAGGAAATTGCTTCGAGATAACAGTCAGAAACCTAACTGACGCTGATGCTCTCTCCGCACAGATTGATGCCATCAGCGAGATTGTAAAGACCGGGCTTCCGAACTATTTTGGAATTCAACGTTTCGGTGTCAAGCGACCGATTACACATAAAGTGGGACTCGAGATCTTAAAACAGGACTATGAAGAAGCAGTTGCTGTTTTTGTAGGGGAGGCTTCAGAACACGAATCTGAAGAGACACAGTCAGCCAGAAAAGGGTATTATGAATCACGTGATCCAAAAGAAGCTCTTCGTGAACTGCCAGTACAGCTCTCACTCGAGCGTTCCATACTTTACCACTTAGAAAAACACCCGGATGATTATGTACAGGCTCTCTGCGTTCTCCCAAAAACACTCCGTTCTATGTTTGTTGGCGCAGTGCAGTCATGGTTTTTCAATCTGACACTGAGCTCTCGATTTTCTGATGGAAGAGGATTGCTGCCTGATGTCGGAGATAGAGTGCTGCTTACTGACGGGCGGTGCGACATAGTATCTGAACGGACACGTGCAACAGTTATGATACAGATGAAACGAGGCAGACTTGAACCAGCACTGATGATGCCAGGATCAATGGACTGGACTATCGAAGGGAAAGACGATGAGATGATGAATGCGCTGATGCAGCATCATGATATTGAGGCTGAATCATATCGCAAAGCATCCCACGTTCTGGATATGAAGTTTGATGGGGCAGCTCGTTCTATCCTTTTAAAAGCAGATGTCGAGACGCAAAATCTTGAAAAAGAAGCAGCAACATTCTCATTTTCACTCGGTCCTGGACGATATGCGACAACCGTCCTTCGTGAGTATATGAAAGTCGATCCGCTCCAGATGACGTAGAAGCCATGCACAACATTGTGCATTGTTTTATGCCTTGAAAGCGCAGTACTCACATGCGTTGCATCGTCACTGGAGGGGCTGGCTTTATCGGATCACACCTCACAGATGCCTTGGTTGCACAAGGGGAGGAGGTCATTGTTATTGATTCTCTGATTACCGGAACAAAAGAACATCTTTTCACTCATATTGCTGACGAATCAGTGATATTTATTGAGAAAGATCTGTGTAATGATGATTGGATGCAAGCATGTGCCGGAGTACAGCGCATCTATCATCTTGCGGCAGATCCTGATGTTCGTGCAAGTGCAGAGCATCCAAAGCATCAGTTGCAAAACACGATTATTGCGACTCATCAGGTTCTTGAAGCTATGAGACAGTATCACGTTCCTGAGCTGATATTTACTTCAACATCTACTGTGTATGGAGAAGCAATGATTATTCCAACACCAGAGACCTATACTCCAATGGAGCCGGTGTCTGTATATGGTGCTTCAAAACTCGCATGTGAAGCTCTGATATCTGCCTATTGTCATAGTTTTGGAATACAGAGTTGGATTTACCGGTTTGCAAATATTGTTGGAGCACGCAGCGGTCATGGAGTCATCTATGATTTCATAAAAAAACTTCAAAAGAACCCAAGCGAACTAGAGATCTTAGGTGACGGAAAACAAGCGAAATCATATCTTTCTGTTTCAGCATGTGTCCAGGCGATGTTGTTCGGTGTGGAACATGCAAAGAAACAAGTGAATTATCTCAATATTGGATCAGATGACTGGATAGATGTGACAACAATCGCAGAGATTATTATCGCAGAAATGGGTCTTTCATCAGTTACATTTCAGTATACCGGAGGAAACAAAGGATGGGTGGGAGATGTTGCAAGAATGCAGCTTTCCTGTGATGCGATGAAAACACTTGGATGGCAGCCATCAGTGAACAGCTATGAAAGTGTTGTGCAGGCTGTACACGCAGCGCTGTCAGCGTAGCATCATCAATCGTACTGTATTTTTTATCGAAAACTCTAATGTAGTACAGACAAGCGTAGATGTTATGAAATATATAATTCTTCTTGCAGATGGCATGGCAGACGAACCCTTGCCAGAGTATGGTAATCAGACACCGATTGAGATTGCATGTACTCCGAATTTTGACAGAATTGCACGGGAAGGAGCAATGGGACTTGTAAAAACAGTTCCAGACTCCCTCGAACCCGCAAGTGATGTTGCAAACCTCTCAGTGATGGGATATGATCCGGAAGAGAACTATACCGGACGCGGACCCCTTGAAGCTTTAAGTATTGGCGTCTCCCTCGCAGATTCAGATATGGCATACCGTTGTAATTTTGTAACAATTGATAATGGCACCATGATTAATTCAACAGCAGGGCACATCTCAAATGAAGAAGGTGCTGAGTTAATTGCTGCAATCTCTAAAGTGATACCTGATGTAATGTTCTATCCAGGAGTGGGATATCGAAATCTGCTTGTGCTCCCTGATGGAAAAGGAGCGGAGACAGAGCCTCCGCACAATATCATTGGAGAGAAGATTCGTGAGCTGCTTCCAGTTGGGGAAGATTCAACCCGACTATTTGAATGCATAATGAAGGCACATGGGGTCTTAAAAACCCACCCTGTAAACAAAGCACGAGTTGAAGCCGGAAAAGTGCCTGCAAACTGGATCTGGCCGTGGAATGGAGGAAAAAGTCCACAGTTGAAACCATTTTCAGAGATGTTTGGAATTCATGGAGGCGTGATAGCTGGTGTGGATCTGTTAAAAGGGATCGCTATTGCCACAGGAATGAAGCCAATATCAGTTCCTGGTGCAACAGGGTATCTGGATACTGATTACATGGCAAAAGCACGATGCGCTCTTGATGCACTCAAAGAACTTGATCTGGTGTATGTACATGTCGAAGCCCCTGATGAAGCCAGTCACATGGGTGATGTAAAGGAAAAAATTGCTGCACTTGAACGCATTGATGAGATGCTCGGCCTGTTTTTATCAAAGTTTGATGGTTGCATTGCTGTACTTCCAGATCATCCAACGCCGCTGCTGAAACGAGTTCACACATCAGATCCAGTTCCATTTGCGATCTATGGAAAAGATGTGGACGAAACGAACTGTTTCAGTGAGAGAGAAGCAGCAAAAGGAATGTACGGTGAAATAGAAGGACCAATGTTTATGCGGCTCCTGCTTACATAAGGTTGGAAAGCTCTTACTACATCGTAAATTACAATATTGATATAAATAATAACAATAAAACACAGTTTAAAAGATGTGAAGACAAAACGGTTGAGCGATGAGGATGGATGATATTCATCCTCATTGTTCATGTATCTGTACGGAAGTCTAGATTACTTGTAGCAACGGCGAAAGCAGATGGGTTCACCATTGTGACTAATGCTGAGAATATTCGCAAATATGATGTGTTATCTATATGGTGATGAATGCATTCCCCTTTTTTCACATCAAGGTGAGCACCAGGCCCACAGACTCCTTTCCAAAACCTGATTCGCAAGGCAAATCTTCACGCACTCTTTTCACCAAGGTTCACACATTATACGTATGGACTATAACTCTTACCTTGAAGTAGAAAATATAGCTCGAATTGATACATTCCGGCGTCATAGGACGGGAATCATGGAGGCTATACTTGCCGAGGGGAAAGAACCAGAAGCAGTCATGCGTATTGCAGAGGCACAATGTGGTGCATCTGGACGTGTACTCATAACCAGGCTCTCTGATGAAGTCATTACCAGGTTCAAAGAGACATATCCAGAAGAACGACTCATCTTTTCACAATTCCAAAGAACTCTTGTACTAACTGATGGAATTACAAAACAACCATCCACTGGTGGCAGGGTTGCAATTCTTACCGCAGGAACTGCTGATATAAACGTTGCAGAAGAAGCAAAAATGACTGTGGAAGAGCTTGGATGCGAGACGCTTGCAATTTATGATATCGGAGTTGCTGGTCTGTCACGCCTTTTATCACAAGTGGAGCACGTCAAGACAAATAATCCAGATGTTATTATTGTTGCTGCAGGCCGGGAAGGAACACTTCCAACGGTGGTGTCAGGTCTCTTTGACGTTCCTGTTATTGGAGTTCCTGTATCAACTGGATATGGGGCAGGAGGCAGAGGAGAAGCTGCACTTTTTTCCATGTTACAGTCTTGTTCCCCATTATGCGTTGTAAACATCGATGCAGGCTTTGTGGCCGGTGCCCTTGCAGCTCGAATGGCAAATAATGTTGCCAAAGTCCGCAATCAAAAAATAATACATAATACATGAATAAAAACAAGGAGATGTTCTTTGGTTTTAGAAACAACCCCGGTAAATGCGTTATTTCTCTATAAATTTTGCATTTTTCATTCCAGTGGAAATAATGGGGTTCAGATCGCTTCTCCTATAAGAGTTGATCTAAAAACATCTCGTGAAGACAGGTACCAAAAATAAGTTCAAAATGAAATAAAAACTCAAAATACTTTCCATATGAAAGTGCAATGATACTCTGATTCAATGGACCTCGCGCGATAACTACTCTTGGATCCACTGGAGGTAATGCACGAATAAAGACACAATAAAATAGTGAATCAATTCTTTCAATTGGGACATATGCCTGAAACGATTCTCGTTGCTGTCTAAATATATTTCGTAAAACCAGATACTGAAATGTTGAAAGCAGGGTATATCTAGTTTCTTCCACGACCTCTTTTGCAAGCGCGACCATATCTGCGCACGCCACACCATATCTTGATGAAACGACGCTTGATAGTGCAACCATTGAATATAAACGGATGAAATAAACCTGCCTGTATGTGGAGATGGAGTAAATGAGAAAATGAATAAGATCTAAAAAAGAGGCGCGGAATGTGGGGTATACCAAAGATGAATACCAGTGCAAGGAATTGTGACTGGGCTTGTTCACGATGACTTTTCCTCTTTGAATGGACATTGAGAACAGTA
>WRER01000009.1 GCA_009779205.1 Methanobacteriota archaeon
ACTTGCAATCATATGGTTTTTCCTCTCTCTTCTTGAACCATATCTCCCAACTCATGGCCTGCTGTTCATCTTTGCACTGATCTCTGGTGTTATTGCATCAACCATATATACCTGGGTTACCATGTTTGACACACCAGAATCATATGCTTGCCTGCCAATTGCAGTCAGTACACTTATAGACAGTAAATTAACTGCATTTACCATCTTTCAGCTTCTTCCACTGGTTTTTATTTCAGTAATTGCCACCCTTACTGCAGAGATTGCCTACCTCCTCCCGGCAATCGTACTCACCCTGTCGATCTCATTCTATAGTGTTGCAGTGACGGTATGGCTCTGTGGACTCTCCCCAAATACTCTGATCTACGATGTGAAGGTGATGGTACGTTATCTCGTGGTTGTGGGAGTTGTGCTGGCTTTATGTATGGCGCTTGCCTTCATGAATCCCAATTTAACCCTGCTTTCAGTATTTCTCGCGATTCCCGCATGGCTGTTTATCAGAAGAGCAAAAACTCATTGGGATTCGGTTGAGATAACTGGATTTTAATGATGCCTAAAATGAGATCAATCTTCCTTTTTTGGTAACGTTGGAAAAGAAGTTGATAAACTGCGTTACATCTCGTAGGAGATACGCAAAAATCTGACTTAAACTTTTACCAACTTAAAATGATTAATTGAAGTGGCTTAATACGGAATTATGGTGTAAAAACGTGCAATTTTGCGTAAATCTATAGAAATAAAACTTGGATCGAAAAATACTACATGATATGATGAGAAAAAGTATGGTGTAAAAAGGAACTCATATACGAACGTTTTTGAGCTGCTCCGGATCTCTTTTCATATCAATGATCTACCATAACATGGCAGATAATAACTTGAAATGTAATATGTTGCCTAACAATGAACAGCTATTGCATCAACAATGTTTGCAAGTTGTTCTGGTGAAAATTTCCCTGAATTCAGTACCAAATCATAGATATCTATAACAGAGATATCAATATCATAATACTGACGATATCGGGTTGCTTCGCTTGCTTCACGTGCCAGTGTTTCACTTTCAGCAGTTTTTGTATCTGCACATCCATCTCTTTCATAGATCCGGGTAACACGGCATGAAATCGAAGCAAACAACCAGATCTTGATATCAACCTCAGGAATCATCCATCCAGATAATCTCCCTTCTGCAACAATCATATCTGATTTCAAAACGATAGCTCGCTGACGCTCATCAATGAGCTTATCGACGCTGGGATCTTCCTCACAGAGTAGTCCAAACTCAGTCAGAGATAGGGAACGTTCGGCTGCCATCGAACGAAAGACCTCTCCTGCCGATACATATTCACAGTTGTACCGATCAGCGAGCATTTTTCCAAGTGTCGTTGTGCCACTTCCGGGAAGCCCGCTAATCGTAATTCTCATCACATACCTCCGATGTCGAGACCTTTTCGAATAACCTGAGATATCACAAGAGAGCACAGCATATACCAGATAATCCAGGCTGGGATGACATCAAAAAGAATAGGATCCACCAGATGCACGGTGCCTGTAAATGGCATCGTAATATACGTATCAAAATGTGCAAGACGATAGTACAGCCAGAAAAAGATTGGCAGTGTAATCACCATAATATATCCCATTGGTTTAAACTGCTGCTGAGTCATCTCCAGCTGATCCTGCATCATCGCATTGCGTCTGGTCTCAAGCTTTTTGAGTTGCTTTTCATCCTTCGCCAGTGCTGCACTACGATATTCTTTATTAAACTCCTTCATCTTCTCCTGAGTTCTCTTCATCAGATCATAATCAATCGTATATTTCTGCAAAAGTGAAGCGTACAGTCCAGTACACACAGAAAGAACGATAATTACGATATAGAATGGAGCATCGAGAAAGAGAATAAGCGGCCCTAAAATCAGCTCGAGCGTCTCTCCAATACCAACTCGAATTGGTTCAATTGATGCAATCAGCAAAAACCCCATTGGAATGAGCAGGGGTGCCATTGGTAGGCCAACAGAGGAAGAAGAACGCTCAGAACTTGCCATACTCATCACCGAAGCACTGCTGCCAACGCCTCAACAGAATGAGTCAATAAAAAGTCTGCATTTTCTACGTATAGCACTGTACATCCAGTCAGCATGGCATATGACGCTGCTACTGCACGGTTGAATTGCTGATGATCACGAATAGAACGGGCACCTTCTATATCTCGAAGACGTGATTCATCACTAAACCTTCGTCGCAGGATCTGATCATCATCAGCCTCTACAAGCACGACGATATCTGGCATGAGATCACGAAGTACCCATTCAGGAAGTCCAGGCAGAAATCCTGCCGGAGTCTTAACTGATGCATGGGTATCAATAATGACGTTTCCCTCTATTTTTGCAATCTGCTGCGATGCTTCACGCTGCAACGCCTTCTGCTGGTCTTTACTGAGGCTTCGCATCTCATCGCGATTCTGCACAAGATTACTTGCCTTAGCAACGTCAAACATAAATGATCCAAAACTGATGTTTAGATATAAAATATTCTCATTTGCCAATTTCTCAATTGTTTCATTAATCACAGATGTTTTTCCAACACCGGGAACACCTGTAATAATAACTTTCTTACCTGCCATAATAGATCATCCAAAATAAAAGTGGGAAACTATGTAGTAGATCTACATAGTATTATACCCATGCATATATTAATGGTTTATTCTTTTCCAAAGAAGCTGCGCATAAATGGATACATTTCCATAATTTGCTGCGATGCAATCTCTTCATACAATCGATAGGTAATACTGACCGTAAGAAGCAGCCCAGTACCTGAAACCGCACCAACCACACCAAAGAGGTTTGCAATCACAGACATCAATCCAACGAAGATACCACCGATAACCGTGACACGGGGAATATATCTGTCAAGCACTTTTTCAAGAACCATAGGACTTCGTCTGTATCCAGGGATTGACATACCAGATCGTTGAATCTGACGAGCAACAGATTTTGAGTCGAGACCTGCAGTCTTTACCCAGAACAGAGCAAACAGAGCACCTCCAACAATCATTATGGTACAATCAATACCGATACGAAGTATAACCTGCCATGGAGCCTGTGTACCGACATAGTTTGCTGTCCACCACATCCATTCAGAAGGGAAGTTAATCGGTGCAAGATACCACATGAGCCCACTTACAGGCTTTGAACTCTCAAATACACCAAAGATAGTGACGCCCATATTGTTCAGGAGCATTCCTACCATCTGAACATTTGCCTGTAAGACACGCACCAGAATCATTGGAAGGACACTGGCATAAATCAGTTTTACAGGGAAGCGTGCACGAGCTCCACGGACCTGAGTATGAGCAAGCGGGATCTCAACACGTGTAGATTCAAAGTATACAATGATAAAGAAGATACCAATTGTCGTAATCAATGCAACCAGTTCAGAACCGTAATACTGCAGGAAATTTGCACCATCAAACAAAATGGCGAAAAATCGCGGTATCAGACCAACCGGATACATGTCACTAACTGGGGCCCAGTTGATGAAACCATTCACAAGTCCTTGTGAAATACCAGCGATAATGAACAGACCAACACCAGATCCAATGCCCCACTTCGTTACCACTTCATCCATGAACACGATCAGCAAACCACCGATACATACCTGGAAAAAGATCAAAAGTGTCACAAGTGCCGTATTTCCCCCGAAAAAGGCTATGGCAATTGTTGGATCCGGTAATAAAAAGCCACCAAGCACCATTGGGACAGCTTCGATAATGATCATCGCAAAGATCATGACCTTCTGAAGACCCATGTACTGAACTTGGCCGCGAGGATCAGTGGTATCGATCTGAATCAGATCTGCACCTTTTAACAGCTGTAATACGATAGATGCCGTAACAATTGGTCCGATACCAAGGTGAACAATAGAACCACTGGCACCTGCAAGTAATGCACGATAATACTCAAAAAGGTCCTGAGACGATGGATCGAGCCCAAAGACATTGATGTTTGTTAGAACAAAGTAAATAACAAGAATTGCAGCAGTCCATGCAAGCTTGCTTTTGAAGTGAATATGACCTTCCGGACCACGTACAGCTGGCATTTTTGCCAGAAGTGGCTCCCATTGGTCCAACATTTCTCCCATAATACCCACCTGAAAAAGATAGGGCTTTAGGCGACGACAGTCTGTCCGCCCTGTGCCTCAATCTTTGAAACTGCCTGCTCTGAAAATGCTTTTGCAGTAACGTGTAATCTCTGTGTCACCTTGCCGCCACCCAAGATCTTCTCAATACCCAAATCTTCGGCATTAATGACGATCGCTCCATCGGACTCCTGTGCTTTGCCGATCTTGACAAGATGCTGTGCCATCTGATCGAGTTCTGAAACATCAATAACAGCATCAACAGGAGATTTTAAAGACCGAAATCCCATTTTTCGATAGACATAACCTTGCTCAAGGTACACTCGAACAAAGTGATGCTTGCAACCACCACTATTTCCACGGCCACCACGGTTTCCTGCCCCACGGCGGTTTTTATGTGTTCCACCACCACAGGTTCGAGAACCACGATACTTAGAACGCTTATTTACTGGCATATTTCACCTCATTCTGTATAGTAGCGAGTTTATTGCTTCACCGTGATACCCAAGTGATCCACCCTGTTGAAACGTTCGTTTCGTTGTTTTGTGACCTTTACGAGGTGGGTGAAGTCTTAAAACCGGCTTAAGATCTGGAATATCTGTCATGCGGGCATTTCCTTCTGTAAGTGCCCGAGCAAACTCGCCAATATCTCCATACTGAGAGTTTTCCTTGATATGTGCATCAGTCAGACGGATATTCCTAGTTAGACGGCCACGGTTGCGTAGCAGCTCCTCAAGTACTTCTGCATTAATCTCTCCCCATGCAATGTAATCCTTGACTTTGCGAATCATACCGATATATGCCGGAGTGTCAGGAATAAGCACGCAATGATTAATATGATGGAGTCGAAGCATCTTCAGCGTGTCTTTAATATCGCCACGGGTATTTACCGTTCCGCGAACCTGGACAAGCACAAACATTACTCTTCTCCTCCTAGCCGCACCATATTTGTTGCATTTAATGCATTATAAATGGCTTTTGCATAGTTTATGGTAGTTCGAGTCTGACCACGGGTATGAACCCATACATCACGAATACCTGCAAGTTCAAGTACCTTTTTTCCAATATCTCCAGTTACAAGGCCGATACCTTGTGGAGCAGGTTTTAACGCAATTCGGACACTTCCAGCTGAACCTTCAACAAGCATTGGAATTGAGTGCTGTTTTGAGCATCCACATTCCCAAGAGCCACAGCCACGTTTCACCTTAATCAGATTCATCTTGGCATCAACAATTGCTTTTTTGATGGCATCTCCGACTTGTGAATCTTTTGCCTGCCCGTATCCAATATATCCATCCTTATTACCGACAACAACAACTGCTCTAAACTTCACACGACGTCCAGAGTCAGTCATACGCTGTACCATATTGATGTCGAGCACCTCATCGATGAGGTCTGGAAGAAATGCGTCGACGATCTCAGGTTCCTTGATGGGTTTCCTACTGGCCAGCACCTCATCTATGCTTTTGATCTCGCCGGCTAATACCTGCCGTCCAAGACCCGTCCGAGGTACCCATTCTGATTTTTCATATGCCATTGTCAGTTCAGCTCCTTGCGGATAGCATCAATGACTGTTTTTACATTTTCAGGCAGATTTGACTTCTTATCGTCATAATCTGCGATGTGCTGTCCCATACATCGCTCATTAGATGGAAGGATCTCCTCTCCATGAGGAATCTCCATGCCTGTCTCAACAGCTCCTTTGAGGGCTGCAAAAACACGAGCACCACGACGGGCTCGGTGAAGACCGATATCTAAAATTGCCTCAGGTTCGTCCTTGTTTAAGCATCGCACTGCAAAGAGCATACCTGTTAAATATGCCGCAGGTGTGCTGGAAAGCGAACCGGTATATCCATAATTACGAAGCTCACTTGAATGTGCAGAGGCAAATGTCTTGTCTCCAATTATTTCTGCGCGAACTAATTGACAGATAACATGTCGGTTTGTTTTACGCACAACCATACGAGGTGACTCAGAAACAACAAGTCGTGTTCGTGCGTGGTAGTTTGTACGACCTTCATGTCGTCGTCGAAACGGTACAAAATACCGCGGACCTGTTGCCATTACTTCACCCTCCCGATATCAACCTGAGCTTTCAAATGTGCTACCGTTCTGAATTGGCCACCAGCGGCCTTGCGATAAAATACACGATAGGTCGAGCGGTCGATCTCTCCAGTTTCACGCATATCACGCAGTACTTTTCGCTGTGCACGAATTTTTTGGATCCAGCGTCTTTTTGAAGGATTTCTCGCACCTACAGTACCTCTTCGGCGACCTGGTCCTTTACAATGACCATAGGCACGCTTTGCCATACGAGCACGAGCTCGCCCACGTGAAACACCTTTTTTCTGATGAGCAGCAATTGTTCCATTTTCAATTAAGTCGCGGATCTCGTCACGAGAGATCGCTTTATCGATATCACTGATCTGTGAATTATCTATCCAGACACGATTTACACCACATTTCAAGATTGAGGCTGCAAGTCGTTTTTGACTTTTCAGATGGGTCATTCCTCATCCTCCTCATCAGGTGTCTCTTCTTCTTCTGGTGTTTCAGTGAATTTGACATCCTTTTTGGATGCATCCTTATAATTCAAAATCCGAAGTCCACGCTTTTCTGCTTCTATCTGAATTTGTTCACGCTTCTTGTTGCCGACTGAGGCTGCAATACGGATTGCATGAACTCCAGGATCAACATCAGCGAGATCTCCAATATTAAACACACGAACCTCAAAGAGGCCACAGGGATGCATGCCACGCACTGCAAGGGGGCTTCCATATCCTGAGTCCGGGTGTCTCCCTTTTGCTTTCTTATACCTTCGCTGTTTATTGTGAAGTCCGCGAGGACGTCTCCAAGAGTCAGCAAGTTTTGCCTTCTTGCCAACACCATCACGTTTAAAACGAACAGATTTGGATTTTCTGACACGAAGGAGTCGTTTTGTATCTTCTGCCATGTATCTCACTCCTTATGTACGATATAAATACCATCCTGAAAGACGCGTGGATCGCGGTTTCGAACTTTCGTTGCACGTTCGATGTTTGCAGCAGTTGCTCCAACCAGATCTTTGTTGATTCCGGTAATGATCACCTGCTCACTGTTGATCTTAACATCAGTATTTTCAATGATTCGAGCGTATCTGGGGTGTTTTTCTCCAAGAAAGTTTCCAATTTCAAATCGGTCACCAATGACTTTCAGCTGAATGGGAAAGTGGCTGTACACAACTTTCATGGTATAGGTATACCCTTCTGTTGTGCCTTTGCACATATTTCTCAAGTGAGCTGCAAGAGTGCCAACCATTGAAGTGACTTTCTTACGAGTTGATTCTGTTTTAATCGTGACAATACCGTCATCGACTATGATATCAATACCTGGATACCAGACATTGCGCTCAAGGGTCCCTTTCGGTCCTTTCACCGTGAGGATGAAATTTTCAAGAGAAACTTCCACGCCTTGGGGGATAGTAACCTTACTCTCACTAAACATAATGCACCTTTGAAAACTTAATACACGTACCCGAGAAGTTCTCCTCCAACACCATGTTCACGGGCTTGTCTGTGATTTAATACGCCTTTTGACGTTGAAATAATCAAGATGCCCATTGCCTTAGAAGGTAGGTACATTGTCTCCCAGTATTCCATCTCATCAGTCTGCACAGAGAACCGAGGTGAGATAACACCACACTTGTTGATCTTTCCTGCAAGGTTGACGTTGAAACGCCCGCCACGACCGTCTTCAATATATTCGGAACTATATATATATTTAGACTCTTGCATAATTCGCAGCATTTCGCCAATCAGCCTGCTTGCCGGCTGGATAGTGCACACAGTCTTGCCAGTATCTGAAGCATTTTTCAGTGTGCTCATCGCATCAGCAACAGTGTTTAATCTTGCCATCTGCTAAGTGCCTCCTTAATTCAGTTTCTTAAATCCCATTTTTGGAGCCCACTCACGAAAGCACTGTCTGCAGAAGTAGATATTGTATCTGCGAACAAGACCTTGCTTTCTTCCGCACAGACGACACGCGTTTGCACCACGTCCAAAATTCTTTGTTCTTATTTTTGCCATTATACTACCTCCACACCATATCTTGATGTGAC
Organism: Methanobacteriota archaeon; assembly: GCA_009779205.1. Lineage (GTDB taxonomy): Archaea > Halobacteriota > Methanomicrobia > Methanomicrobiales > Methanospirillaceae > Methanofilum. Next base: position 8,225 of record WRER01000009.1, read on the forward strand.
AAACGAGATTGCATCTTCAGGAGTGATACGCTGCTTGCTAGGCAGTTTCTTCTGTTGAATTTTGCGGCGGCTAATGCGGTAGCCGTTACGCTTGAGCACAACAATAACATCAAATCCGAAGATACCAATTTTTGGATCGTAGCTTTGTCCTGGAAAATCAGTGTGTTCTTCAACACCAAAGGAAAAATTCCCTTGTTTGTCGAAATGTCTTTGTGTAAGGCGTTTTTCAATGATTGCAAGGGTAGTCTCTAAAAATTTCTCTGCTGCATCGCTGCGAAGGGTGACTTTACATCCCATTGGAGCACCTTTTCGAAGACCGAAAGCAGGAATCGTTTGTTTTGCAAAGCTTCTGATTGGAGTGAGTCCCGTGATTTCCTGAAGAATATTCTCTCCACTGACGAGTTTTTCACCACTCTCACCAACGCTCATGTGCACAACAACTTTGTCCAGTGAAAGTTCCCTGTTTGGATTGCTCATAGATCAATCCCCCAGTTTTCAACTGCCGACTGTTCACGACCGACCATGATAATGTACTGATCAATTGTCTCAAACTCAGTTCCAGTCTCGACGTCGGTTAGAATTACTCGATTTGGAACACTTCCAAAGACGGGAATAACCTCTTTTATCTTTCCAACAGAGCCGGAATGGCGTCCGTCAACAGCCATTGCAACATTGCCGACTGCGAATGGGAAATGATCAAGGATCTTTCCGAATTCCCCTTCTTTCAGAGAAACTTCGATTGAATCGCGGCTTTTATAGGTATTGTCTCCGATAAGGTTTGAACCGTCACGCAGGTTTAACTGCACTTTTCCACCCTTTAGAAGGGTTTTGTTCGTAATTTTTGCAAGACGGGACTGAGACGCCTCTTCTGTTATCTCAACACTTTTGTGTTTTCCGGAGCGATCTCGAACAATGCGGTAGTATTTATTGATCTTTGGCAATGCAATAATGTCAAAGATACCAATACCCATATCGAAGTGCCGACATGGGCGTCCATTTACGATCATGTCTCTCTGACGGAGAATCTGCTTTGCCTCTTTCTTTGTACGGGCAAATTTCATATGATCGCGTAACCAGACACCTGCAGGAAGTGCATTGGCGTTGTGAGGGCCGGGAGATGGTTTCGTAATAAATTTGTTGGTCTTTCTCGCAATACCCCATGATTTCGGGGCAACCATTCGTTTCAGATGTTCTGACACCGTGTACCACCACTCACTTACGCTTTAGTATATCTTCTCGAAGCTTGTCATCGAGATTTAATTTCACAATCATTACGTTTGAGGGATCAACTGGACGAGGGACTTCAGTTCCATCTGCCTTCTTGATGATTACTCCATCAACAACGATTTGAAGTTTTTTCATCATGACGGTGTTTACGAGCCCTTCATGTCCAGCATGTGATCCACGCATTACTTTCACGGTATCTCCATGGATAACACGTGTACTGCGTTTTTGATACTTCTCCCGAAGATCTTTTGCGAGCGCTGCATGCATTAATGAACCGCGTTGGTGGTGTGGGGCATTGTATCGTGCTTTTCGCTGCTTTCGCGGCTGTTTACTTGCAATACGAACCATTATTCACCTACACAATTGTTGTTGCCATGGATCCGATACGAGGGTATCGGGTTGCAACTTCTCGTGCGACTGGACCTTTAATGTCAGTTCCACGAGGTTCATTTCTGTCGTCTAAAATGACGACTGCATTATCTTCAAAAGAAACACGGATACCACTCGGGCGGCGGAATTCTTTGCGCTGACGAATGACGACAGCTCGCAGAAGTTTTCTGCGCATATCAGGAGTGCCTTTCTTTACACTCACTGTTGCAAGGTCTCCAAGTCCAAGTTTTGGTTGTCTGCGGCGGACACCATGATATCCAAAAACAGAGACGACCTGCACCAGTCTTGCACCGGTGTTATCTGCACAGATCATTCGTGTTCCGGTGTTTATAGAACGAGGGATCTTTGAGCCCAGGGCCTTCATGGTGCTTGCACCTCGACTACAACGAATTTCTTTGTCTTAGAGAGTGGACGGCACTCAGCAATTCGTACCATATCCCCTGTTCGTGCATTAAGACAGGGAGGATTATGAGCATGAATCGTTGAACTGCGTTTTTCATATCTCTTGTATTTTCGTACAAAATGCAGGTAATCGCGCCTTACAACAACGCTTCCTGTCATTTTATCGCTCACGACTTTGCCAGTGATCACCTGGCCGCGCACAGGCAAAGTGCCGTGAAACGGGCATTTTACGTCCTCACACTCTTTTGTCGGAGTGGGGACGTTTAATCCAATATTTTTTGCCATTATGAATCTTATCCTGAATCAAACCCCGCATGAAATAATAATGCCACGGTGTGTAACAGTTGTTACGTGCTTTTTCATGTCAGAGGTGTCGAAATCTTTTAAGCCAATACAGGAAACTCCTACTTTGACTCCTCTCATGCCAATTCGACGGTGGGGTGCTGTACATATTGCATCTCCATCCACATCAACCAATCCCCCATCAGGGAGAGTGAATCTGAAAACAGATCCTTTTTTTGCAACCATCTTGGGCCTCTCTTTTGGATGATGTTTGGAGAGTGCTCCATCATATGGTTGTATTACAAGCATCTGCTTCGTTTCATTGATGATACGTCCGAAAATAGAGGTGAGGAAGGGATTTGAACTTGCAAGTACCAAGACCTCAAGTCCGATAAACTCGTGGTGAATGAAATTTTCAGCGGTAATCATGTTCATCCCTTCTTTGTTGGAGAATCTTATGCAGAGTCTATATTTTGTCTGCGCTTATTCTGCTCAGTCATCATTCGTGCAATGGTTCTTCTAACGAGACGGATACGTCCAGGGTTATCAGGAGCACCACCAGCACTGACCTTACCACGTTGCTCAATGAGCTCATTTCTGAGCTTATCGATGTTTTCAACAAGTTCGGTATCAGACATCTGTGCGACTTCTTTTGCCCGGTAGATTGCCATCAGATCTCATCCTCCTCATGGAATGAAGCATCAAAATCCTCTTCTTCAGAGTTGTAGTCTGATTGTTCTTCCTGCAGGTCTTCAAGTTCAGTTATTACTTTTTCAGAATTTACCATGTCAATCTCAGATTTTGAGATTTTTTTGTCTGGTTCAACTGTAATCTCGAAGTGATCAGGAATCTGAGCTCCTGGTGGGATGATTTTGACCTGAATACCAATAACACCCAATTTCTTGACTGCTACTGCATAGCCGTGGTCAACGATTGTGTTTACAGGATCTCCGGCATGTTTGACGTACCCTTCTGTAAACTTCTGAACACGGCCACGGGCTCCAGTGAGTTTTCCGGAGAGTACAACTTCACACCCAAGTGCTCCGGAGTCCATCACACGACGAAGTGTCGAAGTTCCAGCCTTTCGGAAGTAC
>WRER01000010.1 GCA_009779205.1 Methanobacteriota archaeon
AAATACTGCATACATCAGTAAAAAACTCGTCTGGATCCAGCCGATATTGGATGCAGAGATAGCAAAGTCTAAAGAGATATGTGGAAGGACGATATTCACTCCTGAAGAGATGAGGGGTATTGCAAAAGAGGAGAACGAGACGGTGAGGAGGAGTCCTAAGAGCTGTGCTTGTGTAAGCTTGGGTTTCTGATTCGTTTGTGCTTCCATGTTGACCGTATCCTGACGCAACAGATGAGATTACAAGTATCTGAAAGTGGCGAGATAAGGGTTACCCTCACGTAATGTATAACACGTATATTTTCTCCTATATTACGCAATTTCGGAATTATTACAAGGGTACACGGCGCAGAGTACACTACTATGGCAGTTCACCCGATTGAATATCGATATGGCACAACGAAAATGAGACATGTCTGGAGCGAAGAGCATCGTCTGTGGCGCATTGCTGATGCCGAGATCGCCCTTGCAAAGGCAGAGGCTATGCATGGCATGATTCCTGAGGATGATGCAAGTCTGATTTTAGAAAAAGCACATAATGTCTCTCTTGATCGCGTAAAGGAAATCGAGGCTGAGATTAGCCATGATATGATGGCTATTGTGTCTGGTATCTCTGAGGTCTGTGGAGAGGCTGGAAGATGGGTGCATTATGGAGCGACGTCAAATGATATCTTGGATACTGCAACAGGATTGCAGCTGAAAGATGCATTAGATCTGATCGAGGAGAAATTGTTTTTGTTGCTTGAAGCATTACTGCAGCGTGCAGAAAGTACAAAGCATTTGGTGTGTATTGCACGAACTCATGGACAGCATGGAGTTCCAATGACGTATGGCCTTCGATTTGCGATCTGGGCGAGTGAGATCGGGAGGCATATCGATAGGCTTCATGAGACGAGACAGAGGGTTTGTGTTGGACAGCTTACCGGTGCTGTTGGTACACAGGCGGCGCTTGGAGCGCTTGGACCACAGGTTCAGGAGTCGATGATGAAGTACCTCTCCCTCGTGCCGGTTGATGTCTCAAATCAGGTGATTCAGCGGGATCGATATGCAGAGTATTTTTGCCTGCTTGCACAGATTGCAACAACACTTGATAAGATTGGAATCGAGATTCGCTCATTGCAGCGAACTGAAATAGGAGAAGTTGAAGAGGCGTTTGGAAAGAAACAGGTCGGATCATCAACGATGCCGCATAAACGCAATCCAATTAAGTCTGAGCAGGTGTGTGGTCTGGCGAGGGTTATACGCAGTGCTGTTGAGCCGGCGTTTCAAAATAATACGTTGTGGGATGAGCGCGATCTGACGAATTCTTCATGTGAGCGGGTGCTGTTTCCAGAAGCATCGATTTTGTGTGATCATATTCTGAATGTTATGGTGACGATTATTGAGAATCTGCATATCAAAGAGGATCGAGTGCTCGCGAATCTTTCGATGCTGCATGGGGTTAATATGGCGGAATCTGTGATGATTGAGCTGACAAAGCGGGGTATGAGTAGACAGGTTGCTCATGAGGTTATCAGGACTGCAAGTATGGATGCCCTTGCAGATAACAAGCCTCTTTACGAGATATTGTCTGAAAATAAAGAAGTTACTGCTCTTGTATCAAAGGATGAGATTGAGAAGTTGCTTGATCCGAGGGCATATATCGGAACGGCTGTAGAGCAGGTTGAACGGGTTGTATTGAAGCTGCGCAAGATGAAAAAGGAGTAAATACAATTCACAATGAATCGTTGTTTGCTGTTCTCGTGCATGACTTGAGAGCTGTCAACCCAGGTTGTGAAATAGATGTCCTCGGAAACTATAAAATGAACCATGAAAAGAACGAAAAGAACGAAAAATCCTATACAAGGATAGTACGACACGTATGCAAAAACACAAATTTCGTGTTTTTCATGCCTTGCGTGGTGAGAATACATGAGAACTTTTTTTGCCGACATTTGTATGAAACCAGTTTCCGAGGAGGTCTAATAAGTACTTTCCACCTTTTTGAATCGAAGAGTTCATATCTGCACGATGATAATAAAATAAGGCATAGAGCGAGGGTTGCCAAGCCAGGTCAAAGGCGATAGGTTCAGGGCCTATTCTCGTAGGAGTTCGAGCGTTCAAATCGCTCCCCTCGCATTGTGTATTGCTTTTTTGTGTTCACTGTTGCCAGATCTAGCTGATTGACTTTTTGACGCGAGAATGGCGTATTATTTCAATAAATAGAACTAAAAACAGAAAAAATAAGTGATTATGACGATTTTCGTTTAATGGCATAATGCGTATGTGCTCCTGACCCTCTTTTGTGGGTGAACAGTAGTGAACAGTATATTATTAGGACTTACGCAAAATTGCACGTTTGTAGATCATAATACCTTATTAAGCCGCTTCAATTAATTATTTTAAGTTGGCAAAAGTTTAAGTCATGTTGATTTTTGCGTAACTCCTATATTATGTGTGGTGGAGAGGATATAGACCACAATTCAATCCAGGGAGATAAATAAAGGCTATCTTCTCTGACAATCTCATGTACTTTTGCTATTCAATGGTCACATGAGATGATGCGATTATCTCCATACCAACTCAAATAATGTATTACATGTAGTTGAAAAATGATATGATAGAACGTTAGGAGTCTGATGAGATGGAAATCCGGGAGATACATCAGGGTGAATTATCACAGTTACTTGCATTATATACCCATTTACATGATAATCCAATGCCTGATGTAAATGATACTATCAAAAAACTGTGGAACAAAATCACCTTTGATACAGATCATCACATTATCGTTGGTGTGGAAAACGATGAAATCATTTCATCATGCGTATTACTTATTATTCCAAATTTGACCCATGGACAAAGGCCATACGCATTGATCGAAAATGTGGTAACACATGCCCATCACAGAAATAAAGGACATGCAACAAGAATTCTGGCCTTTGCCCGTGAAATAGCTCTTCGGGATAATTGCTACAAGATTATGCTTATGACTGGTTCAAAGGATGAACGTACGCTTCGTTTCTATGAGCACGCAGGGTACAATCAACATGACAAAAAAGCATTTATTCAATGGTTATAATATTACAATGACTTAAAAATCGAAGTGCGTAACTCCTATACCAGTATGAAGATAATCCAACATAAATACGTACACCTATGATATCTTTCATCATCCTTTCACATACTGCAACCTGTGATCCTGGCTTTTCTCTCAATGATCTCTGTGGTGGGGCAGGAAGAATGGATCTGCTTGCCAGAACTATTCAGGCATCTCTTTGCATCTCGCACGGTATTCGCAAGGATGTTACGTGTTACCTTGTAATGAGCAATGATCCACGAGGGAGGATCATCAGATGTACCGGCCAAGAGCTCAGGCGATTCAATCCAGATGAGAGAAGCACGGCAGCACTGATAAAGAAAGCACTTGCAGTACCAGCAGGATCCCTTTTTCGTGAAACCTCACCAGGTATCGCTATCCGAGTAGGTGGCCTTGCTGAGCTGCTCCATGATCTTATGGAAGGGAAAGACAAAGAAAAGAGAAAAATCGCGATTTTGGATGAAAATGGAGATGATATCAGAGAAAGCGAAGATATGTTGTGTGACTTGTATGTTCTCTCAGATCACCAAAACATCACAGAAAAAGAGATAGCTACTCTGAATGCATATCAACCAGTGCGCTTATCACTTGGTCCTACCGTACTTCACGCAGATCATGCCATTGTTCTCCTGCACAATGAGCGAGACAGACGCATACGTTATAATTCACAAGTTACAATGCACAAGGCACAATGATTGTTACAAATTGTTACAAAATGACACAACAACCAATTGTGCACTGTGTGTTGTAAATTGTGCATTGAAAAGTGGGCCCGCTGAGATTCGAACTCAGGACCTCCGCCGTGTGAAGGCGACGTCATAACCAGCTAGACCACGAGCCCTAAAAGAAGAATGCACCGATCGGGAATTGAACCCGAACTATTGGCTTGGAAGGCCAAAGTCATGCCACTAGACCATCGATGCAGGAATTGCATGCACATAACAAATGTGCTTATATACATTGTTACAAACAGCATATATATTCATCGAAACGGCGCATACTCTTCTTCTGCATTGTTACTGTATTGTTATATAGATTGAAAAACCAGTACCATAAAATGGATAACGACACCATCCTGAAAATGGATACTCTCAGCGATATCGACAAACAGCGCCTTGCATTCACTGGTTTAGAAGTGGATATGAAGCATCGGGCAGGCAGTTTTTTTCAAAAAGATCAGGATATTGGCCAAATAACTTCAAACGCACAGGGAGTTGAAGTACTCAGCTTTTCAAATGCACTTGAAAAACATCCTTGGATCTCAGACTATATCTGGCGATTAGTAAGCAAAGATAAAGACAAATTCACAACATTCCTCGCCACTCAAACAGAACCAAAGGGATTTGTGATTATTGCCCGTAAAGGATCAAAAATGGTCTACCCCATCCAGGCATGTATGCTCATGGCAGACTCTCCAGTTCAGCATGTTCACAATATCATCATCGCAGAAGAAGGAGCTGAACTGCATGTCATATCAGGATGCACCAGTGGCGCTGAGCGAAAAAGTGGAACTCACATAGGCGTTACTGAAATATATGTCGGCGTCGGTGCAAAAGTCACATCAACGATGATTCATAACTGGGGAGAAAATATTGCTGTCTTCCCCAGAAGTGCAACAGTCGTCGAAGAAAATGGAACATTTCTCTCAAACTATGTCTGCATGCAGCCAGTCAGAAAGATTCAGATGGCTCCAGTTTGCCATTTAAACGGAGAGAATGCGGTGGGAAGATTTTCAAGTGTTGTAGTCAGCGGGCCGGGTTCATTCCTTGATCTTGGATCTACTGCAATCTTGAATGCAAAAGGCACCAGTGCAGAACTCATTACCCGTGCTATTACAACCGGCGGCACTATTATCTCCCGTGGGAGAGTTGACGGAGTTGTTGCAGGTACAAAAGCCCACATCGAATGCAAAGGTCTGATTCTAAAAGATGGAACCATTCACGCAATTCCAGAGATCAAAGGAGATGTCGTGGATACCGAACTCTCTCATGAGGCTGCTGTTGGAAAGATCGCAAAAGAAGAGATCGAGTACCTCATGGCACGTGGACTTGACGAAGCACAGGCAACAGCAACCATTATTCGTGGCTTCCTTGACGTAAAAATAGATGGACTTCCAGCCGTACTTCAGGAACAGATCGATGCAGCCATTGACAAAGCAGACAGTTCTGGATTTTAAATACAAGAACGTGCATGATATATGACCTGACACGCCCACTTGAAAATGGAATGGATTACTTCCCGGGAGATCCGATTCCTTCTTTTACGCCCATTTTTCGGGACACATATAGAATTACAGAGATAGTAATGGGTTCTCACACCGGCACCCACCTCGATGCACCAGCACATTACCTCAATACTGGCACAACCATTGAACATCTCTCTTTGGATACGTTGATTGGGCCATGCTTTATCATCAAACTCGAGGATCCACAAATATATGAAACACACCTCCACCCTTTTGAAAGAGAGATTACTTCATCTTCCCGCCTCTTACTTCATGCTGGAGAAAACGCAGGTCTTATGCCATGTGCAGCTCAGTGGCTGGCATCGCGGTGCATTTGTGTTGGCATCGATAGCCTCTCAATCAGCTATTCAGGATACGATACAGAGGTGCATACCGCATTGATGCAGGCAGGTGTGTCAATTCTTGAAGGATTACATTTTTCTATCCCGCTTCATGGTGAATATGTACTCATCGCTCTCCCTCTTTTGCTATCTGGATCTGATGGCGCACCAGCTCGAATTATCGTATGTGATCCAGATCATTTCACAACTCTGTGAGAGATGAGTGAACAATTCTGAGGGTTGTATTCATTGAGAGTGTACCATAGCCTGAATACCTACCACAACAGACATATTACCACTAGTGCCACGAGCGTAACCCATGCAACTCATACATCATCTGGTAAAACGCATTCAAACGCTCACTGATGGATGCGGATATGAAAATAACAAAGTCACACTCTCTACTCAAGCCGATCAGAATGATCGATGCCCTTATGAAGCCGGCACCATCATGACTGTCACATTTGGCGGCAGAAACACGTACTTTTCAAGTACCCATCCGATGGATGCCATAACAAGACCGGAGTACATGTACTCTGCATCACTCACAAAACCTGCACACCGTGCTTCAGCAGCGGCAATTATCAGTGGAGTTGCAGGATTTCTCTGCTTCTCCCGAACATCTGGAGCATGCGATGCAGCATGCCATCAGCAGTGCATCGAAGAGATAAAAACACAGATCGGAACAAAAAAAATTCTTTGCATTGGAGAAATGAAGAAAGTTCAAGACCTGTTCCCTAATCAAATCGTCCCTGACCCACATAAAGCAGAACTCATCTTGCTTACGGTTGATGGATTAAACGAAGACACTCAGTATGAGCCTGAGTCTTCAGCTCCCATGATCTGCATCGGTCCATCTGCCGGAGGTATTGCAAGCCTTCTTGAACGAGAGCACTTCTGCCCATATGGACGCACAAGAAAGATAGAACTAGTGACACAATCGTCATGATACATATGTTATTTGGCTCATCTGGAATCAGACGCACCTATGATGATACATTTCCTTTTCTTGGTATGCGAATCGGTAGCAGCAGTCTCCAATCTTATAGGTACTGGAGAGAGTATTGCAATTGGGCATGAGGGCGGGATATTGATAAACCTCGAAACCTTGCTAAAAGTGTAATGGTGGAATAATGAGTGAAGAGATGAAAAAAACAACAGTTTCAATTATTGGTCCATCTACTCGTTTTTTGTCGGGAATATCATATTATACAACTCGCCTTTCAAATGCATTGGCCTCAAAATACACAATCCAAGCTCTTCTATTTCGCCATATGCTTCCGACTTTTCTGTTTCCGGGAGCAAACAGAGTTGGAGGCTCTCTCTCTACCTTGACATATGACGAACATGTTACTGTCCATGAGATTATTGACTGGTATAATCCGCTGACCTGGTACAGAGTGTATACCCATGCTGCACGAGGTGATATCTGCATTTTTGAATGGTGGACATCAAGTGTATCACACATGTATCTCTGCATTGCACTGCTGCTTCGCCTGCGAAAGATTCCAATCATTATGGAGTTCCACGAAGTCGTAGATCCCCTTGAAGATGCAATACTGCCGCTTCGAGTATACTCTCGTCTGATGGGAAGAATGATTCGCGGGTTGTGCATGGGATATGTTGTGCATTCTGTTCACGATCAGGCATTAATTGCAGAGAAATACAGGATTGAAGAGAGTAAAATTCAGATCGTACCACATGGACTGTATGATCAGTATCCCAGTATTGATAAAAATACTGCACGTCACAAACTCGATATACCTTCAAAATATTCAAAAATCATTCTGTTTTTCGGGCTTATTCGTCCATACAAGGGAGTATCGCAATTAGTTGAAGCATTTGAAGCCCTCTCAGCAGAAGAAAAAGAGCACACCCTTTTACTTATTGCAGGAGAGCCATGGGAAGATCCAGATACAATTGCCAGAATAGAGGCATCAAAAGAGAGAGAAAAGATCAAATTCGTTGCTAGTTATATCTGTGATGAGGAGATTCCTAATTATTTTTCTGCCGCTGATGTGCTGGTGCTTCCATATACCCGTGCATCCCAAAGTGGTGTTGCTCATATTGGAATGGCATATGGAATGCCAATTATCGCAACAAAAGTAGGTGGCTTAGTAGAGAGCCTGCAAAAGTATGACGGAACATATTTTATTCCTCCACTGGATAGAAATGCTCTCACAGCATCTCTTTCCCAGACTATAGAAGATATTGAGCCAAAAACATATGAGATTCCTCTCTCACTTCGATGGGATGGGATTGTACCACACTGGAATAATGTAATAGAATACCACAACGACGGCAGGGAGGTATAATATGAACAGAAAAAAAACACCTGCCTGTCCTGCCACTCCCTGCCTGACCGGCAAGCGGGCAGCAGGCAGGCAAAAACACGGATTGACGATATGGTATTGTTTCAACGTATATCCGATATTATTGAGAGCCGTAAGGTTCGTGCCGGAGCATATGATAATCGTGAAATTGTCCTGATGTATTGGGAAGTTGGTGAGCATATTAACTCTGTTATACTTGATGGAGGTCGCACTGATTATGGCAAAATTGATGGCAATTTCTAGAAAATCTAATATTTGGATGATATAATGGCAAAAAAGATTGAATCTATTTCTGATCTGAATATTGCAATTCTGACCTGCGAAGACTTTTCAAAACCTGGTGGAGCTCAGCGTCTGATTATGGATCAGGCACGTGCATTGTCTGCAACAATTATCTGCCCAACATATGACCCGGATGCTGTAGCTGCATATGATCCACGAAATGATGTGAATGTCGTCTCACTTGAAGCAACGCTTCCTGCAGAGCCACTTCGTCAGATTGCAGGGCGCAGATTGTTTCAAAGGCAGTCTTTTTCATATGATTTTTATGTGTTTAATGATGATATGGCATCCAGATATCCAGTAAAGCAGATGCCTCACATGTACTATTTCAACACTCCACGTCGTGCTTTGTATGATATGTATTATCCTTTTCTTGATGAACTACCAACATTGAAACGGCTTTTCTATGCCCCAGCTCTATCCTGCGCACGCTTTTTCGATCGAAGGTTTGTCAGAAATCATATCCGCCATATCTCCTGTATCTCGCATAACACCAGAAACAGGCTACAAAAATATTATGGGAGATCTGCAAAAGTCATCTATCCCCCTCTGCATCTGGGACAGTACCGATGGGAGCAGAGTAAAGGCTACTGGCTTTCTGTTGGGCGAGTCGATAAATGGAAGCGGGTTGAGCTTCAGATCGAGACGTTTCGGCAGATGCCTGATAAGAAACTCCTGATTGTTGGTCCCGTGTATCCTGCATATGAGTACCTGAGAGATTCTGCACCACCAAATGTTACATTTCTTGGATCTTGCACTGATAAGCAGGTAATGACGCTGTATGCTGAGTGTGAAGGATTTATCACAACTGCGATTGACGAAGATTTTGGAATTACTCCTGTTGAAGCAATGGCATCAGGAAAGCCTGTTGTTGCAACAAGGGAGGGAGGGTATCTTGAGACAGTGCTTGATGGATATACAGGTATCCTGACACATCCCTGTGTGGATGAACTCGTCTCAGCAGTGCGCAAGGTTGAAGCGGATCCAGTACAGTACAGAGAAGCATGTCTTCGGCAATCAAAGCAATTTGGATATGAACAGTTTTGCACTGAAATGCAAACGCGTGTGCTTGAGATTGCAAATACATATACCAATCTAACGCAAAAGTAAAGACAGTGCAAAGAGCATTGATGGAGGAGAAGGTGTATGAATGAAACTCTTATGGACATAAAAGCCCTCCCTACATTTTTATCCAAATTATATTTCAATGGAGAGAGTGTGTATCAAAGAGGTTAATGGAATTACTAATTAAAGAAAACAAAGACAGTACAATAGGATTTCATGGATTAGTTAAATAGTGTTTTAATAAGATGACATTTTCGCAACAATACATATGAAGACAGCACTTATTACGGGAATAACCGGGCAGGACGGTTCATATCTCACTGAACTTCTGCTTGAGAAGGGATATGAGGTGTATGGGATTACCCGCACTATTGATCATTCCAGTTCCCATCTTCATCGCCTTTCTGATCTGCTGTCTGATATTACACTGCTTGAAGCAGATCTGAGTGATAAGGACGCGATTGCTGCTGCTGTTCGGGAAGCGATGCCAGATGAGGTGTACAACCTTGGGGCTCAGGCTTCTGTTGCAAGTTCATGGAACCATGCTATTGCCACAGCAGAGACGACTGCAGTCGGAACATTGCGGGTGCTTGAGGCTGTGCGAGCTCATGCGTCAGATGCACGGTATTACCAAGCATCAAGCAGTGATATGTTTGGGATATCTCCACCACCACAAAATGAAGAAACAGCATTTCATCCAAGATCCCCATATGGAGTCTCGAAGCTATTTGCATACTGGATGACGGTAAACTTTCGTGAGAGCTATCAGATGTTTTGCGCAAACGGCATTTTATTCAATCATGAATCTCCAAGACGAGGGCTTGAATACCTGACCCGTAAGGTGACTGATGGTGTGGCACAGATCGTTGCTCGAAAGAAAGAAAAGCTTCAGCTTGGGAATCTGGAGAGTCTGCGAGACTGGGGTTTTGCCGGGGATTATGTGCAGGCGATGTGGATGATGCTTCAGATTAAAACTCCCAATGATTTCATTATCGCAACAGGGGAATCGCATTCTGTGCGCGAATTTGTAAAAAAAGCGTTTACACGAGTTGATTTAGATTATCAGGATTATGTTGTTGTTGATCCGGCATTACTTCGCCCAGCTGAGGCATCTTCTCTGCTTGGGGATCCTGCAAAGGCAAAGCGCTGTCTTGGGTGGGAACCGCAGGTGTCATTTGATGAGCTGGTGGCGATGATGGTTGATGCAGATTTGAAGAGACATGACCTGTTGTAATATGTAGGACTGATAGATGAAATGCGATGATACGTCTTTATCACAACTGCTTTATATTTTAGGAAATGAGAATCGGCGTCGTATTATTACGTTGCTCGAGACCCGCTCCTGTTTTGTTACAGAGATCTCTGAACGGTTGTCTATCAGTCCAAAAGCAGTGATTGAGCATCTGCAAATACTTGAGCAGGCATTGATTATTACTCACCAGATTGGCTCTAATCGAAGAAAATATTATCATATTTCGCATGAACTTGACATTTCGATCAAGAAAATACCAAAAGAGCAGCGGATTGTACCGGCAGATCCAAGTCCTGAATATCAGTATCGAGATGGGCTGCATCACCTGCATCAGTTGTGCAACATACGCAAATACCTTTCTAACGAGATGGATAAGGTGGATAACCTGATCGATACCCAGCTTGATCAGATTTTGACGTTTGGTTCGCGTGCAGGTATTTCACAGGATGAGATTATGATATCTGCTGCACTTGCTCATGGTGCACAAACTATTGAAGAAGTGAAAGAACTATGCCCACCTTCTCAGGAGAGGATCGAAGAGGTGCTTTTTGGACTTGTGGAACAGGGACTCGTAACACGGGACAAGAATCACTATGCACTTCGTGATGTATAGGAAAAATCACGCAATTTTGCAATGAAACGGTCAACTTTGGTCATACCATTTCCACCTCCTTTGAGATCAGCTCTGGGTGTTCACGTTCAAATCCGTGCAGAGTTTCCGATGGCATATAGGAGAGGACATACAACGCTTAATTAGGAGTTACGCACCCCCTTTTTCTATCCGAAAAGGCTAAGTATAATGCATTCATATTATAT
>WRER01000011.1 GCA_009779205.1 Methanobacteriota archaeon
GAAGGCGAGCTGATCTCGTTATTTTGTCTGATATGGAAAGATGCACAATTCATGACGTGCTCATCGCAGGGATCAGCTATCATGAAGTTCAGACTTCACCTGCACCTAAAACTCCTTTCTATCCATTTCATGCAACCACTCCTGCTGCTTTGGATCTGGAGATTACACAATCAGGGATCGCAACCGTTGTTTCATTGAACCGAAATCGTATCGATACATCTGTAATGCGGGTTCCTGTGAACGGCAAAACGCTTCCTGATCTTTCACGCGATATCCTAAAAGCTGTTGTTGTCTCACGGTACACGCCCGATAAGATGGGAATCGGTCTGGTGCATGGATTTTCCATGAAAAAAGGTGCGATTGCCTCGAGTGTCTCTCATGATTCCCATAATATTATAGCAGTCGGTACTTCTGATGAAGAGATCTGTCTGGCACTTGGAGCAGTTATTGAGCATAAAGGGGGAGTAGCCATTGTACATGGAGATGAGCTGTATCTTCTTCCTCTGAGTATTGCAGGATTAATGAGTGATATGCCTGCTCATGACGTGGCTAAGAAACTTTCAGAAATAGAGGATTGTGTTGCCAGATGGGGAGGCTTGGAAGATGCATTTATGTACCTTTCATTTCTCGCTTTGACTGTCATTCCAGAGGTGCGTATTACCGAACGAGGGGTTTTTGACGGGCGAACATTTGAGGACATTCCTCTCTTTTCCTAGATTCCATACCTTATTCACATATTTGGTCAATTAGTATATATGGCACGATTCACACAACATACGTGGCTTATTCTCTTTCTTGTTATCGGTGTGGCAGCAGGAGCTATGATTGTTTTAAGCACGCAGTTTGGCGCACTATCTGATGCCTATGAGATCTCCAATTCACTACGTATTGCAGCAGAAGGTGGAGATTACAACCCAAATGTCTGGCTTGCCAGAGGTGAGCTTGCAAGGCAGCAGTGGAATTTACCTAAAGCTGAAGAAGCATTTCGTCAGGGGCTTTTGGTCTTCCCGGATGATCCAAATCTACTAAATAATCTCGGTCTGGTGCTTATTGATCAGGGACGGTATGAAGAGGCAATTCCTCCTTTACAGGAAGCAATCTCTAAAAAAGCCTATGCAGCGCCACTTTATCTCAATCTTGGCAGTGCATATGCATTGCATGGAGATTTTCCTTTGGCAGCAGTGTATTTTGAGCAGGCTATTTCTCTATCACCACAGTATCTGCTTGCACTTCAAAATTTGGGACTTGCACAGATAAATGCTCATGAGTTTGAAAAAGCTCTTCCACCACTTCTTGATGCACTTCAGATCGCTCCCGGAAATGGTGTTACCTGGATAAATCTTGGAATCAGCCTTTCACAGTTAGGATATCTGGATGATGGGCTATTTGCACTTGAGCATGCGCAGACCCGTTCACTTTCTGATGCAGACAGGGCACTTACAAAAGAAGCAATTATGTTCGCAAAAGAAGCACTTGAAGAGACTTCACCCCTTCCATTAGATCCAGAGATCCGAGATCAGATTCATGCGCTTTCTGTTGCTCCTGCAATAATTGAGCCAGCAGTGATTATTCCCGCCCTTCACGCTCCACAAAATGAGTCAGACCTATTATATCTGGAATTTCCCGTTTCATTCAATGGAACAGATGAATATATTGAGCTAGCTGTGAATCGTGAGCTCTATGTGCAGGCTCAGGGAAGTTACAAAGCACCGCTATGGAATGATCCTTCTGCACGTGCATTAGTTCCCCCGGGACTTTTGTACCATGTCTTTATACATGATCCTGTGCAAAAACCTATCATTGAGTCTCTCGGAGCAGAACTTCATCGAGTTATGGATCGCCATACAGATCGTTCTTATTTGGAGCTGATTGCTGCATTTATGCATACATTAACTCAGGATCCAGCCCATACTGAGCTTCGATACCCTGTTGAAAGTCTCGTTGATAAAGCAGCTGATTGTGATGATCGAACGATCCTTGCTGCAGCCATCTTATTGGAAGATGGGTATGATCTTGCGATTATGTCCTTTCCAACCCATGTTGCTCTTGGTGTTCGTTCATATGAATGGGATATTCCCCTTCCTGAGTACCGGGATAGTGGGTACAGTGTGATTGATCTGACTTCATATGGAGATCTCGGAATGATTGATTCGATCTATGATACATCTCCTCTGTCAGTGATTCCAGTACAATCTGTTGGATAAAATTTGTGAATATTATGAAGTTGATTCTTGCTATCGATCTTATGGGTGGGCTTGTGGTGCATGGGAAGAGTGGGCAGAGGGATACATATACTCCGCTTACCTGGGGACTTTCTCCCTCTGCGATCCCTGATGAATATATATCACATATACGTCCTCGATATGTTTATATCGCAGATCTCGATTGTATTCAAGAACAAGGAGATAATACTATGATTGTACACCATATTGCGTCATATGTGGATCACGTTCTCCTTGACAAAGGATATAAAGACCCTGCTGCTCTTCCCGATATTCCCGGAGTTTTGAATATTATTGGGACTGAAACGGCAGGCTGTGATCCCCAGCGGCTCTCACAGTACTCTGGTGTGTTGAGTGTTGATATAAAAAATGGTGTAGTTATTCCGTGTGGGATGGATCCAGTTGCTTTTTTGGATTCAATCGTGCATCTTTTCTTTGAGGCAATTATTATCCTGAATGTCAGTACCGTTGGCACCGAAACCGGTCTTGATGTTGATCTGCTTTCTCGTCTTCGGAGTGCAACAACCCTGCCTCTGTACTATGGTGGAGGTGTTGCAACAATACGAGATCTGGATATGCTTGCTGCTGCTGCTTTTGATGGTGCGATTGTTGCAACCGCAGTACATAAGCGAAATATTCCTCTCTCTGCAATTCAGAAAGGGGAATGGTAAAAAATGATGGATAATTTCATTTTTAATCACGAAAGACACGAAATGTGAATTTTCAAAGGTATTTGGTTTTTCCTCTCTTTTTCCCGTCTTCCCGTTGCTTCTTACTGCGGGTCGTTTTCTGATATGCAATTGCAAATCGATGTGTTTCGTTGCGTATTTCTTGCAATAAGAGTGAGGCCTCAGAATCACATTTGATTGGGAGAGGAATCTGAGATGAGATACTATAGACCTCTTCCTCTCGTTTTGCAAGACTGATCAATGGAATATCAAGTCCAAGCACGATCAATTCTTGATGAGCAGCGTTTAATTGTCCTTTTCCTCCATCTATCACAATAAGATCCGGTAATGTCGATTCTTCTTCCAGCAATCGAGTGTATCGCCTGCGTACAAGCTCTGCAATGCCTAAGAAATCATCGATCCCTTCATAACTTTTTAACTTGTACCTTCGGTAATTCCGTTTATCTGGTTTTCCGTCCATAAATCGGACCATTGCACCAACAGTTCCAGTTCCACCTAAATGGGAGACATCAAAGCACTCAATAATGGATGGAGGTGTTGGCAAGGTAAGTGCTTCTCCAAGTGCATCTACTCTGGTAATATGTTTGAAAAAGGTAGCTCCAATGTTTTTTGAAACAAGTGAAAGCAAGCGTCGTTTATCTCCTCGCTTTGGCACAGTAATTGTTACTTTTGATCCCCGTTTATTTGATAGATATCCTTCCATCGACTCATCTGGTTCTTCTGGCAGAATCAGCTCTTGGGGGGGAGTGTTATCTGTGTAATATTGGATCAGAAATTCATCCAAAAACTCTTCTGTTTTTTCAAACACAAATTCTTCTTTATGTGTCAGACATCCTCTCTCAACACTAAAAAGCATGAGATAGACCTGATCTGCATGGAGTGCATAATGGATAATATGTTCATCTTCTTTTGTATTTCGAAGCACGTACTGTCGCTCTGAAAGGTGCTCGATAGCTTTGATCTGATCTCGAATCTGAAGTGCTTTTTCAAATGCAAGCTCATCAGAGCATCTTTGCATATCCTCCTTCATATCTGAAAGAAGCTCGGTATTCTTTCCTTGCAGAAGCTTCTCCGCACATGTGACTTGATATGCATACTCCTGTTCAGAAACCCTTCCAGTACATGGTGCAGCACATGAATCAAGATGATACCGCAAGCATGGGCGCTTTCGGAGGTGTTTGCAAGACCGAAGTCTAAATGTTCTTTTTGTAAAGTGCAGAATCTGATCTCGCTCGCGGGCAGAGACGAATGGACCAAAATATGTCGACTTTGCTTTTTTTCCAGTTTGTTTTGTGTCTATTGTTCGAACAACGCTTATTTTTGGATATGAATCCCCTGACAGAGCAATGTAGGCGTATCCTTTTGAATCTTTTAAACTAATGTTGTATTCTGGCTGATGTTTCTTTATCAATGTGCTTTCAAGCAGCAAGGCTTCAACCTCGCTGGAAGTTACAATAAAATCAATATCTGAAATGTGGGCAACAAGCCGCTTCGTCTTCGAATCACGATGCGTCTTTTGAAAGTACGAAGAAACACGCCGCTTCAAATTCTTTGCTTTCCCGACATAGATTACCTCTTTATTCTCATCAAGAAAAAGATAACAGCCAGGATCATGAGGGATATCAGATAAGATCATGAAATCAATGCACAATGTACAATTATGTAATTTTTGAAGTTCTTATGATTGCAATCAATAATCAGTTTAATTTTCCACAATCAGACCTAATACTCGAAAATTCACTCTTCTCCAAGTAATCACTTTCATATAATAATTCAAGCCAATATTCACACTCTACAGCTTCTTTTACGATATTCATTTTTGAAACAAATTTTTTTACTTCGTGCCTTGTACCGCATTGTTATTTGTCCCCCACTTGTTCCTTGTGCCTTGTTACTTGTGCATTGTAAATTGTGCACTGTGAATCATCTGTTGTATCATTGAATCTGTTCGGTGCTGTGTCTGTTTTGAAGAACTAATGACCTCGTCATAGGTTGCCGTAGCGTTTTCAATTCCATTTGCATAGTTATCAACAAAACACAATGCGGCACATGGTATCTGAAGATCATTTGCAATCATGATCTCATGGGCGATAGTCATTCCAACAATGTCTCCGTACTGAGCCAGGTACCTGGTCTCATGCCTTGTTTCAAAGCGCGGCCCTTCTGTTTGAACATAGCAACCACCATAATGTGCCATTGGAAAGAGATCTGAGAGTTTTTGTGCGAGTTCAGGTGAAATCTGAGCTGTTATGTGATTTAGAGAATGGTTATATATTGTGACATTCCCGGTTGCACAGAAATAATCAGTTGGAATTACAATGGAACCTGGCGGCAGATCTGCATGAAGAGAACCTGTAGATCCAATACAGATTATTGCATCAACTCCAAGAACAGCAAATGCAGAGATATGTGCCCTCACATTTATTTTGTGGGGGGGGGTGTGAAACTGATGTCGCTGAAGTAAGACAACCATATCAGAACACATAACTTCTGAAGATCCGTATGGCGTATGCACAATCTGTTTTGTGAGATCTGTCAAACCAGTATGGATGATAGCAGTACCGCCAATAATACCTAACATACGTACAATATCATCATTTGAAGGTAAAATGGATCTGTCATCCCAATCTTAAAATCAGTGAATATAACCTTCTTTCTTCTCTGTTGCATAATTTATAGAGCTTATTTCAAGGGCAGATCGGTATCAAAGTTCAGTTCGATATGTATATAATTACTCATGAGGATAGGTACTTACATATCATTGGATGTGATATCTTCCAAATGTGGGAGCATTATAGATGGGGAATGTTAGGATACTTTATGGCGCCATTTTAATGGCAGTTCTCCTAACATCGGTGTCAATTGCGTCAGTTTCAGGGGATGAAACTATTGGCACTGATGTTATGGGATCCTTTGCCAAGCTACCTCTCGTTTTTATTGCAAATGAGGGTCAGTTGAGTGATGGCATAGCTTTTCAAACGAGTTCAGCGGATCAGGCGATCTCGCTTTTAAGTGATAGAATTGAGTATATCCATGCAGACGGATCAGCTCCTGTTTCTGTCATTTTTATGGGTGCGCAACCAAATCCAGTTATTTCTGGCTTAGATCCATTCAGTGGAACGGCCAGTTTTTTCCATGGCTCTGAACCTTCAGACTGGACAACCGGTGTAGAACTGGTTACGAAAGTCAAGTATGAGGAGTTGTACCCTGGTATTGATATGGAATTATCTGGTTCTGGAGGGATATTGAAGACGGAATTTATCGTCCACCCTGGCGCAGATCCCTCTCAGATTGCATTGCAGTATGAGGGTCAGACTGATATATACATCAGTGACGATGGCGCGCTTGTTGCTTCTACCGGCACTCGTGACATTATTGATGACACTCCATACTCATTTCAGATTGTAGAGGAATCTGAAATTTTTGTAGAAAGTGCATATGTTCTTTCTGAGGATGCTGTCGTAACGTTCGAGCTTGGATCGTATGATCCTTCATTGACGCTTATTATCGATCCAGTCATGCGATATTCGCTCTACTTTGGTGGTCCTAACAAAGATCTTGGAAACGCCATCGCAGTTGATGACTGGGGATATGCATACATGCTTGGGACTGCAATGTCTCGAAGCTTGAAATGGAAGCCTGAATTCAGTGTATTGAGTGCACAGGGAAATAATGCAATTGACAATAGTCGTGACGCATTTATCGTCAAGATTAATCCAGACGGAACTGAACTTGAATATCTGATCTACCTTGGAGGTTCAAGTGAAGAGGAAGGAAGTGGACTTTATCTTGATGTCGATGGAAGTGTCTACCTATGTGGTACTACCGCTTCAACAGACTTCCCTGTTGTAAATGCATTTCGCAGTTCGAATGCCGGAGGACGTGATGCATATGTTACAAAAATAAATCCAGCAGGTACTGAGCTCATTTTCTCTACGTACCTCGGCGGTTCTGCACATGATGAAGCACTTGATCTTACCCTTGATCAGGATCGCAACATTTTGATTACCGGTTCGACCCGCTCATGGGATTTCCCAATTGTAAATCGATATGAAAAATCTCCATTTGGAGGAATGGTTGATGCATTTATCACCAAGATGAATCCAACAGCCTCTGCAATTATCTACTCGAACTTCATCGGAGGTACTGCATATGATATTGGTCGTGCCATTGCAGTAACAGAGGGAGGATACGCCTGTGTTGTTGGTCATACTGAGTCCAGGGACTTTCCACTTGTCAATCCATTTCAGAGTGAGAGACGCGGACATTGGAATGCATTTGTTGTAGCATTTGATCCAGAGGGAACATATCCAGCAGCGTACTCAACATATCTTGGTGGTTCTGGAGATGAGTATGCAGAAGGTATTCTCTCCTGGCCGAATGGTGATATTACTGTCGTTGGTAAAACCAACTCAAGGGATTATCCAATTCACAATGCAATTCAGCCATATCGTGCAGGTTTATGGGATGGTTTCATCACCACGTTCAGTCCGGGAGGTCATTCCCTTGTTCAGAGTACCTACTTTGGAGGCACTGGAAACGAGGCAATAAATGGCATCGCTCGTGATGGAGACGGTAATGTGTACGTTGTTGGAACAACGAACTCAAGAGATTTCCCAGTCGTCAATGCTTACCAGTCTCGACTAGGTGGTGCATCCGATGCCTTCGTCACAAAGTTTGACCGTGCTATCAGCACAGTTGTGTATTCCACTTTTCTTGGAGGTAGTGGAAACGATGAAGGTCGTGCTATTGCGGTAACGACGGAAGGAGATGCGTATGTTACTGGATATACTGAATCTAAGAACTTCCCTCAAGTCTGGCCCTTCCAGCAGAACTTTGGTGATGGTAACAATGATGCGTTTGTCTCCGTTATTTCAGATAATGCCTATATACCACTGCCAGAGTTTGTAGGCGTTCCAACAAATGGCGAAGCTCCACTTACTGTTCAGTTTACTGACCTTTCACGTGGTATTCCAACTGCATGGCTGTGGAACTTCGGTGACGGTGCAACCTCAACTGAGCGCGATCCACTGTATGTGTACACTACTCCGGGAACGTACACCGTGAGCCTCCAGGTCTCAAATATTGTGTCAAAACAGACTCTGACAAAAGAAAATTACATAATTGTACGTGAACCTGTTCAACCACCAATTGCTGACTTCAAGGGTGTACCTCAGTCAGGGGTCGTTCCACTGGTCGTCTCATTTACTGACTTGAGTCTTAATCAGCCAACCTCTTGGTCTTGGGACTTTGGTGATGGTGCGACTTCAACTGAGCAGAATCCAAAGTACACGTACACTACACCTGGAATCTATACCGTAGCATTAACAGTAACGAACTCAGCAGGAATTGATACTGCAATTAAAGAGCAGTTTGTGACAGCTGAACCTGATGTTATTGCTCCAATTGCTGATTTCAATGCAAATCCTCGCTCTGGTGTAGTTCCATTAACTGTTAAGTTTGCTGATCTCTCCCGTAATGACCCAACCTCCTGGTCTTGGGACTTCGGCGATGGCGGCACATCTACGCAGCAGCATCCAACGTACAAATATACTGCACCTGGAACCTACACGGTTATGCTGACCGTGCAGAACAAGGCTGGAATCGATACTGCAATTAAAGAGCAGTTTGTGACAGCCGAATCTGGTGTTCTCGCTCCAATTGCCGATTTCAATGCAGATCCACGTATTGGAAAGGTTCCTCTGGGCGTAACATTCATTGATCTCTCCCGTAATGACCCAACTTCCTGGTCTTGGAACTTCGGTGATGGTGGCACATCCACAGAGCAGAATCCATTCTATACTTATCTCCAACCAGGCAGATACACGGTAAGCCTTACGGTTGCAAATGAAGCTGGAATCGATACTGCAACTAAAGAGCAGTTTGTGATTACCGAACCTGGTGTTCTTGCTCCAGTTGCTGATTTCAATGCAAATCCTCGCTCTGGTGCAGTTCCATTAACTGTTAAGTTTGCTGATCTCTCCCGTAATGGTCCAACTTCCTGGTCTTGGGACTTCGGTGATGGCGGCACATCTACGCAGCAGCATCCAACGTATACATATACTGCACCTGGAACCTACACGGTTATGTTGACCGTGCAGAACGAAGCTGGAATCGATACTGCAATGAAACAGCAGTTTGTGACGGTAGAACCTGGTGTTCTCGCTCCAATTGCCGATTTCAATGCAAATCCACGCATTGGAAAGGTTCCTCTGGGTGTAACATTCACTGATCTCTCCCGTAATGGTCCAACCTCCTGGTCTTGGGACTTCGGTGATGGCAGCACATCTACGCAGCAGCATCCAACGTACACATACACTGCACCTGGAACCTACACAGTTATGCTGACCGTGCAGAACAAGGCTGGAATCGATACTGCAATGAAACAGCAGTTTGTGACTGTAGAACCTGGTGTTCTCGCTCCAATTGCCGATTTCAATGCAAATCCTCGCTCTGGCATAGCTCCATTAACTGTTAAGTTTGCTGATCTCTCCCGCAATGCTCCAACCTCTTGGTCTTGGGACTTCGGTGATGGCGGCACATCCTCGCAGCAGCATCCAACGTACACATACACTGCTCCTGGAACGTACTCAGTTATGCTGACTGTACAGAACCAGGCTGGCATCGATACTGCAATGAAACAGCAGTTTGTTACTGTAAACAAAGCAGGTCATGCACCAACAGCTCAATTCCGTGCTGCACCGACAACAGGAACAGCTCCGTTACATGTTGCATTTACCGATCTCTCCACAGGTGATCCAATCTCCTGGTCTTGGACATTTGGTGATGGTGCAACCTCTGTCGAACGTCACCCTGAACATGTGTATACTGCTCCTGGAACATACACCATTACACTTATTGCAAGAAATGAATTCGGTGAATCTGTTGCACAGCGTGAGAATTACATAACAGTACGTCCGGATCTGCCTGATCTGAAAGCTTCCTTTATAGGAGAGCCAACGACAGGCATGGCGCCATTGACAGTTCGATTCACTGATCTGTCTGTAGGACAGCCAAAAGCGTGGCAATGGAACTTCGGCGATGGTGCTACATCAACTGAACAAAATCCTGTGCATACCTATCGCGAACCAGGCAGTTATACAGTATATTTGACTGTGACACGTGATGATGCACGTGATGTTACTGCAAAGTTCAATTACATTATTGTCAACAAAAAGCCAGAGATACAAGTTGATTTCTCTGCATACCCAACTAGTGGCGATGTTCCACTGTGTGTGCAGTTTACTGATCTCTCAACTGGTGATATCACTACGTGGGAATGGAGCTTTGGGGATGGCGTAACTTCACGTGATCGAAACCCAAGTCACACCTACCTTGAAGCTGGGGAGTACACCGTTTGTTTAACAGCCAGCAATGCGCACGAAAGCAAGCAACAATGCAAGCCAAACTTTGTTCATGTTACTGGCTCCAAGCTTCCTGCGGAGTTCTATGGAACTGTCACTATCGGTGATGAACTTGCTCCTGTTGGAACACTGATCCTTGCCAGAGGACCTGGTGTTGTGACTGATGTTGAAGGAAATCCTGTCACCCTTACTACTCCGGGTTGCTTTGGAACAATCTTCCCTTTGACAGTGTATGGTTCGATCCAAAATGGTGATCCCGTCACATTCTGGGTAAAAACTCCTGACATGATTGATTATGTAGAGGCTGAAGTCTGGGATGTGTATGGTGGTAACCAGTGGCAGAAATCCTATCCATTCTATGGCGGCACAAGAACTCGTATTGATTTGCGTGTTGGTGGCAATCCAATCCCACCAAGGCCACCTCTTCCTCATGAGTTCTATGGTGAGGTAACCTACAATGGGCAGCCACTTCCACAAGGGTCAATGGTGCTTGTGAAGGGACAGAATGTACTTGAAGGACGACCCGGAAATCCCCTGCCTGTTACCTCTACCGGATTTTACGGCATGAGTGGAGAATCGAAACTTATTGCACAAGGAGATCTTGAAACCGGTGACGAACTTACATTCTGGATAGTGCTTCCTGGAACTGCAGTACCAATATCAGCACAATGTCGCAATGTTGATGCGAACTC
>WRER01000012.1 GCA_009779205.1 Methanobacteriota archaeon
AAAGGAGAGATCATTTTAGGCTGTGCAGGATATGATCCAGCCCATTCACACCTCATCATTTCGAAACGAAATCATTTTGCAGACCATGGCGCAGGTGCAGATGGAGGCGTCATTGGGCGTGTGATATCTGGATTTTCTTTTGTTACATCTTTTGAACGCGCAACAACAATCGAAGGGGCAGAGCCAATTATTACATTTTCAGATGCAGTACATGCAGAAACAACCACTGATTTGCAAGCTCCCATATCTGATGGTATGCAGATTTTTACTTTCATCTCTGTGCGTGCATGGGGCTATAATCCTGAAGATCCACATAAGACAGATATCAGCGCGACAAGCAGTGTTGAGCACATGCTCCTTGCACTTGAGGGTGGCTCCTGGAAGACAGATATCACTTTTTCAAACCATATTCGAGATGATCTCATGGCTGGAACGGAAGTTCCAATGGAGAACGATCCGCCACGATCTCCTGGGACTGTCATGGTGAGAACCCATGGAAAAAAGATAGGATCGCTCTATCTGTACACCAGCCAGCTTCCAAAAAGCCTTGCCCACACATGCACTGGCACGGTAACAACAGGACTTGAGATGGCATTGGTCGTCAAAGAAGGCGATATATTTCAAATTAAAACAGAACCTGAAAAATTTGACATCATCGGACTGACGCTGAAAGATGCCAATGACCTCGCAGAGAAACGAGGCATTGCATTCTCCTTTGAGACAGTAATTGTTGCAGATTCATCAGCAGGGGTTCATGCGATTGATGAGTCAGAGTATCTTGTTATTGAACAAAAACCTGCAACAACCCTTGAAATACTGGCACTCGGAGAAGTACAAGCTCAGGTAGTTCCATACACGGCAGTCATAGATATTACACTTGATGATGAGAATGCACCTATAAGTACTCGCATATTTCGCGAGCTTACTGGTCTGAAATATCATAGCGTTGGAAAAATGCCGCTCATTTTTATGTATGATGATGTGTATCTTTTTCAGATAAAAATACCAAAAAAAGTGAATGTAAACCCGGAAAACACCCCTGTTGAGACTGTACTACCAGGTATGCTTGGACTTACAAATGACTCCCGCAAAGGTGTTGGATATGTGGGTGTTCGAACTCTGCCAAATACGGAATTTGGGCCGACAGCAGAGCCATTCTCAGGAACAAATATATTTGGACAGGTACTTGATATGGAAAAACTCTCATCTCTCAAAGATGACGACATCGTTTATATCCGTGAAATCAAGTCAAATCGCAAAGAGGAGAACCACAATGCTACAGGATAAATTAAAGGAAGGAATTCGTGACGGGCCTGAGTATGCAGGAACGGTCACAAAATATGTGTTTATTGAGTCAAATCATACAACTCCTGACGATCTTGCCCTTCATGCATATGAATTGGCTGCACCGGTTATGATTAAAGAAACCTGTTTTGGTCTTCAGGTTACTGGTGATCCTGCTGATGTAGAAGCAGTCATTGCCCGCATTCGAGAGGTGGATCCATCACATATTTTCGTTAAAGATAGAGGCTTTCCACCAGGAGATGCAAGGAGATGTCGTGCAAATATGGGTGGAGCACGCCCAGGTTATTTTGGGCATGAGGCAGAAGCTGGAGTGCTTAGGTATGTGTCATATGGATTACAGCGGATGTACCATGGAGATAGTCTTTCTCCATCTGAACTTGAGATTATTCATCCAAAAGAACGTGTAGAACTTTCTAATGAACGTTTACTTGAAATATTCAATCGTGATGCGTGAAATAATGGCAAAAGTTTTCATTTATCCAACAACGAGCTTGATTTTATCTGATATGGTAGAGCGCTTAGGGCATATTCCCCTCGGCTCTGCATTGTCTGTGCGAGATACAGTACAACAAGGTGGCGTGGAAGGGATTGACTCACCCCCACTCAATATGACACCTGACGATGCTAAACGGGGATTGAAATGGGCTGCCGTTGAAGTTCCACCAGGTGTTCGAGGAAGAATGTCACTCCTTGGTCCTCTCATTGCCGAGGCTGAGGCAGCAATCATTATGGATGAGCCTCTTGCCTTCGGGTGCATGGGTTGCGCCAGAACAAATGAATTAGCGACTTTTTTACTCAAAGAAGCAGATATCCCGGTACTTGAGCTCAATTACCCACAGACTGATGATGAAGGATTTGCATTTGTTATGGCAATAAAAGAGTTTTTGAAAGGGTTAGAAGGAGGAGAGCAGAAGGCTGGTGATGGCAATGAGTGAGAGAAAGGTTCGTATCGCACAGCTATCTTGCGGCCCAGATTATAGCGGGGTTCAAAAAGAGATTAATGAAGCAGCAGCCTCTGTCAATGCAGACATTTTTTATCCAGATCTCACCCTTCGTGATATTAAACGAAATTATAAAGACTTTGGACTTGATGTCAGAAGTGGAGATTTAAAGCTCGCTATCGCACGAGCAGTAGCATTAGTTGAAGGTGCCATAGATGCAGATGCGGTGTTTATTACAACCTGTTTTCGATGTGCTGAAGCAGCGATTACGAGAAATGAGCTGCGCAATTACATTCATGAAAACTCAGATCTCCCTGTTGTAAGTTATTCTTTCACCGAACGTACAACAGCCGGCACTCTTCTTACCCGTATGGAAGCCTTAACAACAATTGCCCGCAGAAAAGCTCTGCTCGCACGCCAAACTCAGGTTGGAATGACGCTTGGTGTTGATTCTGGTTCATCAACAACAAAAGCCATTATCATGCAGGATAATGAGGTTATTGGAACCGGGTGGAGACCAACAACTGATGTGCTCCAGAGTGCGGATGAAGTGATCGAACTCGCACTTGAAGAGGCACAGGTGCAGATGTCAGATATTGAGGCGATCGGGACGACAGGATATGGAAGATACCTGATAGGAGACAAAATAAACGCAGATCTTGTGCAGGAAGAGTTGAGTGTGAACTCAAAAGGAGCAGTGTTCTTGGCTGATTGCCAGACTGGATTCTCCACCGTTATTGATATTGGAGGAATGGACAATAAGGCGATCTCAGTTCTGGATGGGATTCCTGGAACATTTACTATGGGAGGAATCTGTGCAGGTGCATCTGGACGATTTCTTGAGATGACTGCAAAACGTCTTGGTGTAGATATTACTGAGCTCGGACCGCTTGCAATGAAAGGGATGGGAGATAGCGTTCCAATGAACAGTTATTGTATCGTATTTGGGACGCAAAGTCTGGTCAATGCTCTTGCACAGGGCCATTCAAAAGAAGATGTTGCAGCAGCTGCATGTCATAGTGTTGCAGAGCAGGTTTTTGAACAGCAGTTGCAGGAAGTTGACATTAAGGATCCAGTGATTATGGTTGGAGGAAGTTCTTTAATTCAGGGCCTTGTACGTGCCATGGGCGATCTGCTTCAGACCGAGATCGTTGTTCCACCGTACTCTCAGTACATTGGTGCCGTTGGTGCAGCACTGCTCTCTTCTGGCTATGTTGAACAGAAAAAGGAATCTAAAAAATGAGGATAAACGATGCCTCTTGATTATTTGAAAGTGGAGTGTCCAGAACCTGTTGGCGGGCAGATCTACGAACATCTCGCATCGGTGGTGTTGAGTGAGTACGGTATGAGTAGCATTATCGCACGCCTTCATCTGTACGTAGATCCAACGATCCCGATCTTTGTGGCGGTAGGGATGACACGAACAATGCCAGGGATGATTCTGATTCGAGACTTTTCTGATGTTGTTGTTCATGATAATGGAGAAGTTGTTGTAAATATTGGAGATGAGAAGTATCTGGCCCCACTTTTGCAGCAACTCTGGGATCGATTTGGAAAAGATCGTGTAGATCAGCCTGATCGATTTACTGTTGTGATGAAACTCTCACCTGAGGAGCAGGTAGGATTTTCAGACCTTCCCGTGGTCGATCCAGCGGATGGTCTCTATAAAGATTTGATATACGTGCTTCAGATTATCTGTCCTGAAGGATTCAAAGTCAGAACACAGCGATTTATGCCAGGGGAGTCTGGGAGATTTTACTTTGTTGCAAGTGAGAATACCTTACCTCGTGATATTGTGCCAATCGTCACTGAAAAATTCGAAATAATGGGTGATGGAACATGACTCTCGTCTCTGTGACATGTAAAATGGGTGTGTACCGACATGATGAGTTTCTGGATCTCATTGATGATCTTGGTGGATATATCATTCAAAAGCAGGCTATCGCTCAGGAAGTTGTACTTCAGGCATTAGTCCCCAAAGAAGATATCGCACAACTTCGTGTATTATCACGTGTGGTTGCTGGAGAGATTCAGTATTCTCCATTAGTCGGAACTGAAATTGCTGTTGTGAGCATGTCTCTTGATATTCATCACCTGCCACATGCGTCCTGTGATATGGGTGAATATTTGCGCAAATCTGGCGCGAAAACAAATATGATTGGGCTCGCTCGTGGATTTGGAAAGCGCATTGGTCTTTTAAGTGCAGAAGAGCGAGACATTATCAATGAGCATGATCTCGTTATCTTTTTGTTTGGAAACTTTGAGACATGCATAAAATATAAAATTGAAACATTCAGGCGAGGAATCTTTGTTCCGATTGTACTGTGTGGAGGTCCAAAAACAGAGGTGCTTCGAGATCTGTTTACTCCTCCTGTTGATGGATATCTGGGAAACATCGGGCGATTTATGCATCGCACACAAGAAAAAGATGAGATCGCCAAGCTCGATGAACTCATTGCTGAGGTCAGCAGGGTACTTGACGAAAAACG
This sequence comes from Methanobacteriota archaeon, assembly GCA_009779205.1. GTDB lineage: Archaea > Halobacteriota > Methanomicrobia > Methanomicrobiales > Methanospirillaceae > Methanofilum. Next base: position 4,736 of record WRER01000012.1, read on the forward strand.
CACCCGTCTTGCCCGCGATCCACTTTCTATGTCTCCTGCTCGTTTAATGGATGTTATTTTAGATGAAGTTCCTGAAATTCACAATGTGCTCTCTCCCATTCCAGTTGTTGTGCAGATGGATGGCGTGCGAATTAAACTGCCATACGAGAAGTATCATGATGTGATCTCAGCGGTAGTTATTGAGGGCGAGATAACGATTGGAGATGTTGTGCGGCTTACCCCATCAAAAATGCAGGATTATATTCTGGCAAAGATACTGCCGATGTCAGAGACGGGGATTATGATCTGATACGGGGGAATACATCTCCACAATATAAAGAAACCATCCCCTCCTATTTTTAGCTTGTAATTCCCATTTTCTGTGTGTTTTTAAGCCGTTTTCCTATGAAATTACTGGATTTTGGTGCTTTTTCTCTTGCGCTACTTTCAGAGATTAGTTCCAATTGTGTGACCATCCCCTCCCAGATCTCTCACCTTTTTGATCCATTGTCACACGTTTTATTTCCATTTACGATAGAAATCTCTTCCGCTAATGCTGGTTAAGCAGCATTGAAACCATTGGAAAGATATGGGCATACCACATATGAATTAATGAATATCATGAGTAGCGTTGCACTCCTCACAGGGGCTACCGGACAGGATGGATCATATCTTGCTGAGCTTTTGCTTGATAAGGGATATGAAGTCCATGCTATTGTCAGGCGTTCCTCTACCCCAAATATCAGCAGAATTGATCACATACTTAATCATCCTTCTCTGGCAGATTCTTTTCATTTACATTATGGAGATATCTCAGATGGAGAACAGATTAATAAAATTTTACAAACGTACCAACCAGATGAAATCTACCATCTTGGAGCACAAAGTCATGTCAAAGTGAGTTTTGAGTCGGCTGAGTACACAGGAAACATTACAGGACTTTCTACAACGAGGATTCTGGAGGGAATGCGAAATGTGAAAAAAAAGACACGTATGTATCAAGCCTCCAGTAGTGAGATGTTTGGTGGCGCAGCATCTCCACAGAATGAGGAATCGTCGTTTATTCCAAGAAGCCCTTATGCGTGTGCAAAACTCTATGGATACTGGATGGTAAAAAACTACCGGGAAGGATACAACTTTTTTGCATCAAATGGTATTCTCTTCAATCATGAATCTCCTCGCAGAGGGGAAAACTTTGTTACAAGAAAGATAACCATTGGTGCCGCTTCTATCGTTGCAGGAAAAGCAAAAATGCTTGCACTTGGAAATCTTGATGCAACCCGTGACTGGGGATTTGCACCGGAATATGTTGAAGGTATGTATCAGATACTCTCTCATACTACTGCAGATGATTTTGTGCTTGCGACCGGAAAAACCCATTCTGTTCGTGAATTTGTGGATGAAGTCTTTGCATATATTGATCTGGATGTTGACGCCCATGTAACTGTTGATCCCCGCTATTTCCGACCTACTGAGGTCGAATCACTGCTTGGTGATGCAAGAAAAGCAAAAGGAGTTTTGGGATGGAAACCTCGGGTGTCATTTAAAGATCTCGTGAAAATTATGGTTGATGCAGATATGCGAAAGATGGGACTTTCTGTCATAGGGGAAGGTGACGAAATACTGGCAAAACATTTCCCCAATAAATGGTGGATGGGGGATTAACTTCATCCAAAATCAGGAGATAGTATGGGATACCTTTCATAGGACTTGCGCAAAATTGCACATTTGTATAGCATAATGTCTTATTAAGTCACTTTAATTAATTGTTTTTAGTTGGAAAAAGTTTAACCCATGTTGATTTTTGCGTAACTCCTATCACATTTTGTGTTTTTTCATTCAGTACACACGAGTGCATATCCATGTGTAATGTTTTGTGTACTGAATCGACAACTGTTGTGACGCCAGTTTTTTTAAGCGTGTTTGTATCGAGGAGTTTTGAAAAACAGTACACAAAAAAATGTGCACACACACATGAGATCATACTGATACTGTAACTAAAACATCTCTACTTTTTCACACATTGGTTATCTTCTTGTTAAGAAGTTGACATATTTAGTAGTTTCAAAACAATACTTTTCTATTTTCAAAATTCGAAAAAATATAGTATGAAATGGTATGTAAAATGTGTACGGCACCAGTACAGTACAACAGGTGCAAAAAGTTAGCTCTGCATGGTATAGAGAGACAATTGGCCTGCATGCTACGGCAAATTTTGGAGCTGATCATCAAACTAGATCAATACTTACTTCACACAAAGGTCATAGAAAAGAGGTTAAAAAAGATGAAACTTACTTTATTTGTTGGAATTGTAGCACTGTTGCTCTTAACAGGTGTGGGTATAGCATCTGCTGCTGATGATCGTATGGGTACACAGTTGTCGGATGACATATTTTTGTTTTATGATAGTGCCGACAATGGTTTTGTGATGATTAATGTATATCACAACAAAGAACTTTCACGATGGATTGTAATATATCTGGATGGATCATATACGTCAGATACTATCTTAAAATATTTACAAGACATAGAACAATTGCCAGGTAGCAAGGATGTTATTATAGATGTATATGCTAGCGTGATTGATGGAGATACTAAATACGTAAGAATGCAGAACAATCCAATGTATAACCCAAAACTTGATCATCTCTATCCAAAATACAGAACACAGTATTTTTAAAATTTAAAAGGTGAATGAAATGAAAAAAATATTATTATTTATTGGATTTGTGCTTATTGCATTGTTAGTAAGCACTGTATCAGCAGCAGACAGTCAGGTGAGATTAAACAAGAATACAATAATGGATTATAATGGGGATGGTGTTGGTGTTATAAAATATCAAGACGGATCATCCAAAATTGTAGAACATTTTAGTTTTGTAACATTCCTTGAGCGTTCATACCTTGATTTAATCGAATCAAGCCCAGGTATGCGAAATATGAAATCCCACGGGAGCGACTTTTCAAAGGCATACATAGACAAATACGCAAAGATCAGCGGCTCAAACCCAAGCGAATTTGTTCGATTCATGGACACAGACAGAAATCAGTACAAAAAGGGAGACAAAACAACTATAAATACACCATTCTATACGAATAAATACCACATTCCATTCAACACAAATGTGCAATTCTTTGGTTTGGATGTACAAGATGGACCAGTTGAAAATGTAGTAGTATTTTACTACAAAGATGATAAGCACAATGGTTATGTGTGTTTTGCTGTAATCGGTACAGATGGAAAAACAGGCTTACAAATCCATGTTGCAAGAATAGGTGCTGCAATTACTCATGACGAAATTAAAGCGCTTCCAGAACAGATTAGAACCACATTAAACAATGCAAATTTGTGGGGAGATCATACATACGCACGTGTGGAACTCCACAGCGCTGTAAAGGGTATAACAGGCACAAAAGCCGTGAATCATATTAATTACTATGCATATACTGAAGAGGGTGACATAGTGATTTATACTAGTGATGAATGGTTTTAAAGCCACAATCTTTTTTTGCGCTCTTGTATGTTTTCATATCATTATAATAATATGATGACGTCCGGGTCTAACACTTTTTTAACTTCTTCAGCGTATTTTGTCTCTAATTCTCTAACTGACTTTTTATCCAGCGTAAAAACCCCTCCGTCTCATCTAATAATTGGATGCAATAAACTGTGGTAAATGGTAAGGATCAAGAGGAGATGGAATTTATGCCTGCTGTTAGGCAGGCAGGGGCATATTGTGTATGGGTAAGCACTCTCAAAAACTTCTAATGATTCTGTTATAGCTCTCTTCTCTATTCCACTTTTTTAAACTGCCCAAGTGATAAGGTTGAAAATCCTGTTACTGTTCCATTTTCATCGATATCAAAGATACTGTATCCAAGACTTGCAAGTACAGGAAGAGATATTGCAAACAGATTATTTCCAATGCGAATTACAACACCTTCTCCTGACTCATGAGTGACTGTTATTGTTTCGCCGTCCCCTGAGATTCTCATCGTACCATATGCAGGATGTGCATAGGTTCCAGCGATATCAGAGACTGAAAGGTATGGATCATCATCAGATTGATAAAACGCAGGATCATTAAGCTCGACGAGCTCGGCATGTGCAGGTTCGTTTTGTATGATATCAATGATATAACCAATCATATTCTCCGGGATTGTTCCGGTGTACAAAAGCGATAAAACACCTTGCGCAATAACCGCTGTTCCAATACCATTAGAGTTTGTAAGCACAACAACGCCGGTTTTATCGTATTGAGACATGTACATCGTGGAAGAAGCACCTATCAAAGAACCACCCTTCGTGAGGAATGGCACCCCAAAGAGAGTATGTACCTTAACACCAAGCCCAAATCCAACATCTGGATCGCGTATGCCACTTGCAGATGATATGATTCTGTCTGCAGGACGGTACGAAGTCAAAATGGCATTATGTATCTCTGGTGATAACAGAATATCGTCACGATGTCCTGTTCCTGTCATAAACCAATTCATGAAACAAAGCATATCTGCTCCTGTTGATACGATGTTTCCTGCTGCATCCATAGAGCCCACACTCTCTATTGGAAATGAAAGCAGACTGCCGTCATCATTTGGAAAATGCCCGGATACACCCTGTTCATCCAGTTTCAAAGTTTCCATATGCACAGAAGAACGATCCATTCCAAGAGGTTTAAAGATATTTTCCTCTATAAACTGGGCATATGAAATGCCAGACTCCGCATTCAGAATTGATCCTGCAGCAATGAATGCAATATTATTGTATGCTCCAATAGCATCGCTTTTTGGCCCTGCCCACGGCTCTAAGTACGATATTCTCTCTACGATCTCTTCATCAGTGAGACGCATGAATGCAAGCAGGTCTCCCTGATATGCAAAAAGTGAGGTGTTATGCGATAGGAGATCAACAACACGAGCAGGATTTACTCCATCACTTGCAGGAAGCGTCCAGGAAGGAAGATATACTGACACCGGTTGATACCAGTCGATCACACTGTTCTGAGTTGCAAGTCCAAGAGCTACTGCAGTGATAGCCTTTGCCATTGATCCTATCGGGAACCGTGTGTCAGCAGTTATTTCGATAGGTTCTGCAATATCTGTTACACCAAACCCTTTGGAATACACAATCTCT